>CADBTH010000105.1 GCA_902797495.1 uncultured Ruminococcus sp. | reverse complement strand
TTGAAAAAGTTCCCCCTTTTACCCCCTCAAAACTTTTGAGGTATTTTATTTTTTACACCTTGCGGCGATATACCAGCGGTCGGCGTCCGGGGCGGCGGGCGAATCGGAATAGTCGGAGCTGATGAAGAGAAGCTCGAATCCCGTCTCGGCGAGGAGTTTTTTGATCGAGCGTTCCGTATAGCAGCGCTCCCTCTGCAAAGAGTCCTCTCTCGAGTACGAGCCGTCGGGGTTTTCGGTGAAGGTCGAGATAAAGAAGTCGCACGTCTTCGTCTTCTCGTTGTAAGAGTTCTGCCACGCGACGAGGACTCCGTCGTCCTCGAGCACGTAGTCGTTCTCTGCGTAGACGGTCTCAAACTTGTGAGGCGTGTTCAGATCGAAGATGAAGAGCCCGTCCGGAACGAGGTAGTTGTGAACGAGCGAGAGACAGCGCCTCGCGTCGGAAACGCTCGTCAGATGGTTGATGCCGTCGAGGCAGCAGACCGCCGCGTCGACCGTTCCGTAAAGCTCGAACTCCGTCATATCCTGACAGAGAAGGAGAACGTCGTCTATCTTCTTTTTGCGGCAGATCTTAGATGCTTCCGCGAGCATTTCGGGAGAGACGTCGACGCCGGTCATGTCGTATCCGCGGTCCCGAAGCGCGAAGGTCATCCTGCCCGTTCCGCACCCAAGATCGAGCACGAGTTTAACGGGTACCGTCGAGTATTTTCCGATCACGCGGACGATGAAATCAGCCCACGTTCCGTAATCGATCTCGGAGTTGAGCTCGTCGTAAACTCCGGCGAGCGAGGAATATATACCGTCTGTCATAAGGATCTCCTTGAGGTTTTTATTTGCAGATCAGCGGAGAGATCTGTTCCGGCGATGCGCCGGATATGCACTCCGAGAGAAGCGCGCGGCGCTCTTCAAGTATCTCAGACACCGACGCCGCCTCGTACTTCGCGCCGACTATGGCATCTTCAAGGAGCGACACGTCTTCCGTTCCGAAGAAATCGCCGTTGATCTTTATTTTTTCTATCGTTCCGTGCCGGCAGGTGAGAGATACGCCGACCGTCCCGAACGGGAAGCGCGCGGAATTCGTGATCTCGAACTCCGGCGACGAGCCGTAGTTCCATTCCCAAAGGGAGTATTTTGTCCTTTTCAGCTCTTTCACGCAGGCTTTTTCCGCGTCGGTAAAGCGCCCCGCTTCGCCGTCCGACACCGCCGAAAAGAGTTTTGCCATGAAATCTTCGACTCCGTCCGGTCCGCGGTAGGAGTCGAGCGAGCGTATGTTTTTCACTCTCGCCGAAACGCTCTTTATCCCGCGGCTCTTCATTTTTTCGGGGTCAGCCCTCAGCGCCGCGGCAAGCTTCGCAATGTCCGCGTTGAACAGAAGTGTCCCGTGGTGGAGCATCGTCTTTTCCCCGCGCGCGTTCGTGACGACGCATTCCGCGTTGCCGGAGATCTTCGCCCCTTCCGCGACAAGGTCGTTCCTTCCGTCGAGCGAGGCCTCGACGCCGAAAGAACGGAGCGCGTCGATTATCGGGCGCGTGAACTTTTCAAAGTTCAGCTGCGTACCCTCGTCAGCCTTCGTAACGAATGAAAAGTTTACGTTCTCAAGGTCGTGAAAGACCGCGCCGCCGCCCGTCAGACGGCGAACGACGGGAATGCCGTTATCCTTGACGTAGTCGACGTTGACTTCAGCCCACGCGTTCTGATTCTTCCCGACGATGACCGAGGGAGAGTTCCGCCAGAGCATAAAGACGTCGCAGTCCGCGTTCATTAGAAGATATTCTTCCGCCGCGAGATTGAAATACGGATCGACTGAACCGTTGAACAACGCTCTCAAAACGTCACCCCCTTTTCGTATATGATACAACAAAAAGGGGGATTTGTCAAAGCAGTTTCGATATGAAGTTTACGGCGGCGCAAAGAAGGGCTCCGAACGACACGGGAAGAGCGAGGGCGACGAGCATATATTTCGCGCTCCCCGTCTCTTTTTTTATTGTCAGAAGAGTCGTCGAGCAGGGCGAGTGGAACAGATAAAAGATCATCGTGCAAAGAGCGGTCGTGACGGTCCATCCGTTCTCCGTGAAGACTTTATATATGAAAGAGAGATCGTCCGAAGCGGGGAGCGATCCCGTAGCGAGGTAGATCATTATCATCAGCGGAAGGACGATCTCGTTCGCGGGGATGCCGAGGATAAAGGCGAGCAGGATAGTTCCGTCGAGGCCCATGACGCGCCCGACCGGATCGAGGAACGAGGCGACGGACGTCAGTATCGGCGCGCCGCCGACGGTCACGTTCGCCGCGAGCCAGATGAGCGCTCCGGCGGGAGCAGCGACGGCAAGAGCGCGCCCGAGGACGAACAGAGTCCTGTCGAAGACGGAGCGCACCGCTACCTCTCCGATCTTCGGAGTTCTGTAGGGCGGCAGTTCAAGAACGAACGACGACGGCATTCCCCGAAGCAGGGTCGTCGACAGGAGCTTCGACGCCGCGAAGGAAGCGGCGACGGAGAGAACGACGAACGACGTCAGTATCAGCGCGGGGACGACCCCGGACGAGCGCCCCCTCATAAAGAAGATCGAGATCAGCGCGATGAGAGCGGGAAAACGTCCGTTGCAGGGGATGAAGGAGTTTGTCAGTATCGCGATCAGCCGCTCTCTTTTCGAGTCTATGATGCGGCACCCCGTCACTCCCGCCGCGTTGCATCCGATCCCCATGCACATACAAAGCGCCTGCTTGCCGCATCCGCCGCAGGAGCGGCACACGCGGTCGAGGTTGAAAGCGAGGCGCGGCAGATAGCCGAAGTCCTCGAGGACGGTAAAAAGGGGAAAGAAGATTGCCATCGGCGGGAGCATCACGGCGACGATCCACGAGACGGTGCGGAAGACTCCTTCCGCGAAGAAGGACGATACCGCTTCCCCGAAGACGGGTAAGAGCGCCGAGTGAAGATATCTCTCGACGGCGGAGAAAGATTTCATCATCAGCTCCGACGGGTAGTTCGCTCCGACGAGAGTCAGCCAGAAGACGAGGGCGAGAAGCGCCGCCGTCACGGGAAACGCCGTCGCCTTTCCGGTGAAGAGGCGGTCGAGCGCGCGGCCTTTGTTCCGCGCGCCGCCTTTCTTCGTCACGACCGCCGCGCAGATCGCGTCGCACCTCGCCACGGTCTCCTCTGCGCTCTCCTCCGGCGCGGCGGGCAAAGCGGCCCCTTTTTCCGCTACCTCGCGGCACGCGGCGACAAGCGCATCAAGACCGAGTTTTTTTCTGGCTGAGCCGGGTATCACGGGGCACCCCGTGAGGCGGCTCATTTTTTCGGCGTCTACCGAGATCCCGCTTTTCTCCGCCTCGTCGCAGAGATTCAGAAAGATCACGACTTTTGACGAGATCTTCATTATCTGAAGCGCGAGGGTCAGACTTCTCTCGAGTCCCGACGCGTCGCAGACGACCGCGGTAACGTCGTCCCTCTGCCGTTCTATATAGTTCTTCGCAACGTCCTCTTCCGCACTCTGCGTGAAGAGGGAATAAGTACCCGGAACGTCGGTCAGAGTATACCTGACTCCGTCCGCGAAGAAGTGTCCCTTCGCCGACTCGACCGTTTTTCCTGTCCAGTTTCCCGTGTGCTGTCGCATGCCGGTAAGCGCGTTGAAAACGGTGCTTTTCCCGACGTTCGGGGCGCCTGCGAGGGTTATGAATATCTCTTTTTCGTATCCTTTTGACCGCGCGCGACGCATCCTCATTCTTTGACCGCCACCATCGCTGCGTCGCGCCGCCTGAGGGCGATCATCGCGCCCCTTATAAGATATGCCGTCGGGTCTCCGAGCGGGCTTTTAAACATACAAGTGACCGTTTCTCCTCTGCAGAAGCCGAGGTCGTAAAGGCGCCTCGTTATTTTGCATTCCGGATCGATCTGCGCGACCGCGGCGGATTCTCCGATCGCCAGCGACGCGAGCGTTCCCGCTTCATTCTCTTTTGTTTTCACGGTGATACGACCTTTCGCGTTCAATTTCTCACTGTAAGTCTATGAAGCGGAGACGGCAGAGGTCACAATAAAACGAAAAAAGGCGGCCGCGCCGCCTTTTTAGCCTATAATTCGTTTTTTCTTCTGTCGAGGTAATCCTGAAGGATTATCGTCGCGGAGAGCTCGTCCACCGCGGCTTTTCTCTTTTTTCCGCGAACGTTCGTCTCGCTCAGAAACTTGTGAGCAGAGACGGTTGTCAGCCTCTCGTCGAAAAGCTCGACCGGAAGTCCCGTCAGCTCTTCGAGCGCCGCGGCGAAAGCGCGGCATTTTTCACTTCTCGGTCCTTCGGTCCCGTTCATGTTGATCGGATTTCCTACGACGATGCGCTCCGCGCGGCAGCGCTTTGCCGCTTCCGCGACGGCGGCGACGGCTCCCTTGAAGCTCTCGCACCTCACGCACCCCGCGCCCGCGGCGAGAAGTCCGAGCCTGTCGCTGACCGCGAGCCCCGTTCTGACGTCGCCGTAATCGACGCCGAGTATTATTTCCGTCTTTCCCTCCGTGCTCATCTTATGTCCTCAACCACTTTTTCCGGAGGGAAGTCGAGCTGCCACGGGTCGTTCAGTATGCTCTTGAAGAGCTTGAACGCGGACGCGAAATAGTATCCGTCGCATATCCTCTCGTCGACCGTCAGATTGATCGTCATGAATTTGTTCTTGTATACGGAGCCGTCCGGATTCACTTCGTAGCGGCGCCTCTTCGCACCGAACGCGATGAACATCGGGCACGTTCCGAAATCGTACAGATGGTGGAAGATCGCGGGAAGTCCGAGCGAGCCCATAGAAGTTATGTACATGGAGCTGTGGAACGGGCTGATCTTCTGAAGGGAGCGGGGCAGGAGCCTGAAATAGTCGAGGAAACGGAGAAATCCGACCGTTCCGCGCAGAAGGACTCCCGGGATATGGGCGAGGAAACCGGAGGTCTCGTCAAGGTCGCCGCCGGGGTTGTTGCGGTATCCGACGATCTCTTCGTTAAGTTTTTTGTAAACGTCCGCAAGGGTAGCGTCCGGCTCGAGCTTTATCTTGACGACGGTGTCGGGGGATTCGAGCGACATCTCCTTTTTGATCGTCAGAGAGACTTCTATCGAACGTCTCGTATAGATGCGCTGGCCTCTGATGAAGCGGTTGATCGCGGGTCGCTGCGAGGCGGTGCGGCAGTAGGCGGCTATGAGGACGTGCATCGTCGAGATGTTCTTCATCCCCGCTTCGCGCTTCTGCCTGACGTACTCTTCGAGCCTCGTCACGTTTACCGTGTCGGCGATCAGGTTGCAGCTCTCGTTTCTCTGCTTCATGAGGTACGGAACTATCACCGCTATGGGGGAGTTCGTCTTTACCCGCCTTATATCTTTCTTTTTCTTTGCTTTTTTATCTTTCATACGTATTTCTCCGTAAATTCATTGCGTTGGTATAACACTAAAAGTATAGCACAAAAAAACGAGGATGTAAAGATTTTCAAGGAATAAAAAGCCCTTTCCGCCGACGCGAAGATGCGGGCTATAATTAATAAGGTAGCAATTTTTCGTTTACGGATAATTAATGTTAATTTTGTTATGAACTTCTTAAAAACGATTAAACTTAATGACAAAAAAGAGTAATGCTTTTTTGTGCAAATAACCAAAAAAATAATCCCGAAGTTCGGTTTTTTATGCAAAGCCTTGACATCCCCCCTTATTTAAGATATAATTACAATCAGACTATCATGGACAGTTATCACTTCCGCGCGCTCTCTATATATAATATTTGAGATCCCGGAAGCGGGACTCGGTCCCTGAAATCAAATTGCTCATAAAATTATTCTTTTAAAGGAGAAAGCACATGAGAAAAACTTTGAAGAAGAGCTTTGCACTTCTGATAGTTGTCTTCATGCTGATAGGCACGATCCCGTTCGCGGCGATCGCGGCTACCACGCAGGTCGCCAACGTATCTCAATTGCAGAGCGCTCTGGCCGGCGCGGCTAACGGAGACGTCATCGACATTACCTCCAATATCTCGCTGACCTCCGCACTGACCGTTAACAATAAGGTCACGATCAAGTCGTCCAACGGCAGCTCGCTCGTAAGATCGAGCAGCTACGCGAACTACATGATCGTAGTTG
>CADBTH010000104.1 GCA_902797495.1 uncultured Ruminococcus sp. | reverse complement strand
CGTGAGATGCTGTCAGACCCCTGCGAAGAACTACTGGAACACTCACGGACCGTGGCCGACTCTCGAGGACGACGTGAATCTTCTCCGTGATATTTTCTCATCCAATGGCAAGAAAGACATAACTTTCATCACGACGGGACCCATCTCGACCCTCTATATGCTGTTCAATTCGGGAGCGGATCAGTACAGCGATCTCTCCGGACGCGACCTCTTTATCAACAACGTAAAGCTGTACGTATGCGGCGGCGGAAACTTCGAGAACAACTACGACATAGACCACAACCTCGAAGAGGACAACGCCGCGGCGGTCTCGGTCATCAACAATCTGACCGAAGTGCAGATGATCTTCTGCGGAGGAGAACTCGCCGGCAATATCTACACGGGCGGCGTACTCGCCTCCTGCGACAACTACTGGGTCGTAAAAGGCTGTTACTACTATCAGAACTACGAGACGGGCAATTACGCGCGCAACAGCTGGGATATGGCGACGACCTCCTTCGCGGTCTACGGCGGAGCCGGAATGTGGGAAGTAGTGAACGGCTATAACATCTCCGTTTACACAAACGGTACGGTCATCGTATCGCCCGGCGGAAACAGAAGCTACCTCGTGAAGATCGCCTCCGACGGCGTGATCGCAGGCTTCTTCAGCCGCAGTATGGTACCGAATTAATTAGATCAATGGGAGAGGACTTTTTGAAAAAAGTCCTCTCCCATACCCTCGTTCAAAAACTTTTGAAAAGAATGACCCCGGCGGTTTCCCGCCGGGGTCGTGTAGTTATGTGAGATGATTATTTCTCTGCTTTCGGAGCGATGAGCTTGTAGATGATCGCAGCGATCGCCGCGCCTACCAGCGGGCCTACGATGAATACCCAAACGTTTGTGAAGTATCCGCCGCCTGCGAAGATAGCGGGTCCGAAGCTTCTCGCGGGGTTGACCGACGTGCCTGTGAAGGCGATACCGAAGAGGTGAACGAGCGTGAGAGCTCCGCCGATAACGAGTCCTGCAACAGCGCCGTTCTCGATCTTGGACGTTACGCCGAGGATAGCGAGAACGAATACGCAAGTGAGAAGAGCTTCGATAGCGAGAGACGGAAGGATCTTGCCGCCGACGCCGTTTTCAGCGCCGATGAGAGCGTTGGAGCCGAGAGCCGTGCCGGGCATCAGAAGCTTGAGAACGCCTGCGCCTGCGATAGCGCCTGCGAACTGAGCGATGACGTAGCATACGAACTCACCGATCTTCATCTTTCCGGAGATCAGCATTGCGAGTGAAACCGCAGGGTTGATGTGGCATCCCGATACGTTTCCGATGGAGTAAGCCATCGCTACGATAACGAGACCGAATGCGAGAGCCGTCGCAATGTAAGCTGCGTTGGGTTCGCCGGAGCAGCCGAGAGCGGTTGCGATACCGCACGCGATCGTTACGAGCGTGAAGGTGCCGATGAATTCAGCAAAAAACTTCTTTACCATAGTTTTCCTCCTGATAAAAATGATTGATTTATGCAGAGCCAAAGCTTTACATTCATTCGGACGCGGTCAGAGCCGCGGCAACGTCAGCGAGCAGCTCGCGCCACTCGTCCTCGTGCTCGACGTAGTAGAGCGGGCAGGGCTTTTCCGTGACGTCGTAGTGACGGAGCAGCTGAGTTCTCGGATCGAGGTCGTACTCGCGGCAGAGGTCTGCGAGCAGCTTTATAAGGGAGTCGTAGGTTTTGTCCGTGAACTTTCCGTCCTCCCCGGGGTGACAGCACTCGATACTTATCGTATCCTTATTCCTTTCGTTCGAGCAGTACGCCCATTCGGTGAGGGGGATGAGTTGGATGACTTCTCCGTCGATGCCGATTATGAAGTGACTGCTCGCCCAGGTCTCGTGGGTCACGGCGAGGTTATTGAAATAGTTTCTGTTCTGAGCGGCGGTAGAGCCGGGGTTGGCGACGTAATGGACGACGACTCCGTTCACTTCCTCGAGCGTGATGCCCGGGCGGGAGTATTCGTTCTTCACTATCGGCTGATACTCGACGTAGTCGGGGGCGTTCCAGCCGGGATCGTCCTTTTCTTCCTGCGAAGACTCAGCACTTTCGAGAGAGGACAGCGCGTCCTTCATTCCGAACTTTTTGCCGATGAAGAAACCGAGCGTGAAGAACGCCGCGCAGATGACGGCGAGCGTCAGGGCGAAGAGCGAGAGCGCGAGGGGGCTCTTCTTCGGTTTTTTGCCGTCGGCCCCGTCTTTTTTCGGTTCGAGAGAGACAGCCGCGCGGTCTTTTACGTCGACAGGAGCCGCGTCCTTCTTCTCCGCGATATCATTGTAAACGTTATTATTCACGATTTACGTCCGTTTCATTATATTTTTCTTAACAATATTCTATCACCAATCCTCAAAGAATTCAAGTGTTTTGACGATTTTCGGGAGAAAAACGTCGAAATGAGTCCGCCGTCCCGCGCAAAAGCGCCGTTTGACGGCTGTCCGGTGACAATTCGTACAAAATCGCGCTCCCCTCGTCGGGCGGTCGGTGTGTATTTCAACAATTTTATAAAAAAGGGTTGCATTATAATAAAAACTGTGTTATACTAAGGACACTTAAGACTTCACCGAAGGAGAGAGGGCACAGCGTCCTCTCTCTTATTGTTGAGGAGATAACGAGACGGAATAGGTTATGGAACAGAAGAAAAAGAAAAATACCGCCGCGACCGTGCGCGGGATCGTCGAGCCGACGGTAACGGGACTCGGGTATATGCTCTGGGACGTCGAGTACGTCAAGGAGGGCGCCGAGATGGTCCTCAGGATCACGATCGACAAGGAGGACGGCATCGGTATCGACGACTGCGAAAAGGTACACCGCGCGATAGATCCGGTGCTTGACGAGGCCGACCCGATCGAGAATTCCTACAGGCTTGAGGTATCGTCTCCCGGAGTGGAGCGCGCTCTGACGAGGAACGAGCACTTCGACTTCTGCCTGGGAGTCGAGGTCGAGGCGAAGCTCTTCGCTCCGTTCAACGGATCGAGGACGGTGCGCGGCATACTGAACGACAATTACGAGGACTCCGTCGTAATAGTGAGCGGCGACGCCGCATACGAGATAGAGAAGAAAGCAATTTCGAAGATCACAACGGTCTTCAACTGGGACGATTAATAATCAGAAAGGTCAGAATAAAATGAACGTAGCATTTTTTGACGCTCT
>CADBTH010000103.1 GCA_902797495.1 uncultured Ruminococcus sp. | reverse complement strand
TTCGTCGTCGAGCTCATTGACTCTGCCGTCGAGATTCCTGTCGGTCTTTATCGTATAGATGACGCTTCTGCCCGTCGTTCTGTCGTAAATCCTCGACTGTACCTCGCCGTTTATAAGCCCGAGGATCAGGTAGGCGGTGCTGATATATCCGCCGGTGTTAGAGGTAAGGTCAAAGACGATATTCTTGATCGCGGGGTTTTCTCCGGCTCTTTCGATACCCTCGTAAACGAACGCGAACGTGTCATAATATGAGGGTAGCTCCCCGCCGCGAAAGTAATCTTCCCACAATTCTCCTTCAAGCGAAAACCCGTCGAACGATATGAACGCCGTGTCGCCGCTCTCTGTATAGTATCCGCCGTAATAAAACTCGTCGTCGAAATCTCCCTTGGCGCGGATTATATCCATTAGGGAAGAAAAGCGCGAGACCGAACGGTCGTAATAAACCGTTTTGTATTCCTCGTTCTCCGGCGTGCCGTATTGTATTATCGCGTCGATGAAAGGCGCGGAGTCTGTGCCGCTGTTATTATAATAAGCCTGCTGAAAGTCTATCCCCGTGTGACCGCCGTCGTTCATCCACGATTCGAACAGTCTGAAAAGACCTGCGAAGTATTCCTCGGGGACCTGCGACAGAAGCAGGGTCTTAAGAAACGGATCGTATTCTTCTATCGCCGCGTCGAGACCGACCTTACCGACTCTGTCGGCAAACGGATTGTGCAGCGCCGGATACCCGTAGAAATGATCCACGTAGAAACAGAGCTCTCTGTAGTTGAATTCAAGGAGCGACGGGTTCCTCGTTCTGATATTGAAGAATTTCGTGACGGGATCGTAATTCGAGTTCCACACGCTCGATACGTAGATCTCGCCGCCCGACCAGGCGACGTCGCTGAAGCTGTTGACCGCGGAGAACAGATCGAACATGATCGGTACGGGCAGATAGAGGTCGTCCGCCTCTTCGATGACATCGATTCCGTGGGACGCGAACGAAACGGAAAACTCCCTCGCGTCTCCTATATACTCTCTTCTCGTGACCTTTATCATTCTGTTCTCTTCGGACGAGATGAAGTCAAACTGCTCTACGGCGAACAGGTCGTAATAATTCGCAAAGCGCGCGACTCCCGTGGAGGCGTCGTAGACCATCGAAAGATCAGTCCCGTACCTCGTCACGGTGTAGACCTGCCCTTCCTTCGCAACTTCCGCCCCGTTCCCGGTCATGACGCCGAAAGCCTCCCTGACGGATATGAACGGAACTCCGCGGGGAGACGTGTAGTTTCTGCACGTCACAGTCCCGAAGTAAGCGCCTCCGATATATACTTTAGTGTCTCTTTCGGAATACTTGTCGCCGGTCGACGCTGCCGCCGCCGGAACGATCAGCGACGACAGTATAAGTATCGCGACGACGAAAGATATGACTTTTTTCATAACAGCCCTCGTTATATCTGAAGTATTAAGCGTACTCTCTGATTCGATTATACAGTAGCTTTGAAAAAAAGTAAATAAAGAGTTCGGATAGTAAAAGTTAAACTACTGTACAAGTCGCAGACGGATCCGCCGCCGGCGAGTAAAAAAGGCGAAAATGTTTATAAAATTACTTGAATCACAGAAAAATATATGATATGATAATATAGAATAGTTTTAAATATTATTTGAGAGGATAACAAAATGTCTGAAGCTGAAAAATTCGTAATGGAAGCCGCCCGCGCTTTCGACTTTGAGAGCGAACCGACGTCTTTTGAAAGGTGCAACGCGGGTCACATCAACGACACGTTCTTTATTTTCTGCGGCGAAGAACTTCCCGCGTACATCCTGCAGAGAGTAAACACAAATATATTCAAGGATCCCGAGAGCCTCATGGCGAATATCTACGGAGTCTGCGAACATCTGAGAAAAAAGACGGTGGAGGAAGGGGGAGACCCCGACCGCGAGGTCAGAAAGATCATCCTCACGAAGGACGGGGAAAAATACTTCATCGACGAAGAGGGCGGATACTGGAGAGCTTATCTCTGCCTCAATCACGTCCTCTGCCTCAACGAAGCTGACCGCGAGACGTTTTACAACTCCGCGAAAGCGTTCGGTCATTTCTTCAAGCAGCTCGCCGACTATCCGGCGGAAACGCTCGCGGAGACGATACCGAACTTCCACAACTCGGTATCGCGTTACAACGATTTCAAGGCGGCCGTTGAAGCCGATCCGCTCGGGAGAGCCGCAGAGTGCCGTGACCTTATCGATTTCGCACTCTCAAAAAAGGATAAGTGCTCGTACATCCTCGACAGGATAGCGACGGGGGAGATCAAGCTCTGCGTTACTCATAACGACACGAAGCTGAACAACGTCCTCCTCGACGAGAAGACGAAAGAGGGAGTCTGCGTCATCGACCTCGATACGGTAATGCCGGGATCGATCCTCTACGACTTCGGCGATTCGATCCGCTTCGGCGCGTCGAGCGCGAAAGAGGACGAGACGGATCTCGATAAGGTATATATGGACCTCGAAATGTTCGAGATATACGCTAAGGGATTCCTTGAGGAGCTCAGACCGACGATGACGGAAGCGGAGGTCCTCGGCCTTCCGATGGGAGCGTACCTCATGACTTACGAGACCGGAGTCCGTTTCCTCGGCGACTATCTCACGGGAGATACGTATTTCAAGATCCACTATCCCGGTCACAACCTCGACAGAGCGAGAAATCAGCTGAAGCTGATCGCGGATATGGACAAAAAGCTTCCTGAAATGGAAGAGATCGTCAGAAAGTTCCTTTGAAAATATGACCTCGGAGAAGGGATAAGATGGAAAACAAGAATCAGATCAATCTCGAAAAGTTTTTGTTCGTCATTAAGAGACGTATAGTCTGGATACTGATAATCGCCCTCGTTGCGGGGCTCGCAGCCGGACTTCTCACGAAGCTCCTCGTCAAGCCCGAGTACGTATCATACGCTACTTTTTACGTAAAGTCGGCTGAACAGCAGACCAATATCACGCAGCAGCAGATCGCCGCCGCAAAGAGCCTTGTCGACACCTATATCGTTTTCCTGCGGGGCAACGACTTCCTTGAGGACGTTGCGAAGACCGCGGAAGTTGATTACACTTACAGTCAGATCAGGGCGAGAATGACGGCTTCCGCCGTGAACTCGACGGAGGTATTCAGGGTTTCGATCTCAGATACCGATCCGAAGAGAGCTTATATGATCGCGACGGTGCTTTCGAATAAGGCGCCTGCCATGATCGAGGGAGTCTCCGGAGGAAAGGTGAGCGTCATCGACAAGCCTCAGATGCCGACTGAACCCAACAGCACCGGTACGAAGCGAAATGCGGTACTCGGCGCGGCGCTCGGAGCGGTCATCGCTTTTGCGGCGTTCTTCATCAAGGAGATCCTCGACGTGACGATCTATACGGAAGAGGATATTACAGAGTCGTTCAAGTATCCCGTCATCGGTACGATACCGAGCATTGCCCCGCTTCAGACGAACGAAAAGCGCAGGGGCATAAAGCCGCATAGCGGTGAAGACGATGCGCAGGACGCGGCAAAAGAGGAGGCTTAACGATGAAACTTAAACTTAAACAGCAGTCTGAAGAGAAAAATTACGAGGGAAAGCTTCTGAATTCGAAGTCTCCGTTCGCGATCAACGAAGCGTTCAGGACTCTCAGAACGAATATGTTCTACACGTCCAAAGGAGAGAAGTGCCCGGTCTACGGGATCACGAGTTGTTTTGCAAACTCCGGTAAGAGCCTTATAATCTCGAATACCGCGATCACGTTCGCCCAGCTCAACAAGAAGGTACTTCTCATAGACTGCGACCTGAGGAACTCGGTCATCCATAAGATATTCGGCGTCGACAAGGGTTTCGGTATCAGCGAATTGCTCGCCGGCAGCGGAAACGCCGTCGACCGCGCGCTCAGAAAAACGCAGTATGAAAACCTTTCGATCATAACGTCCGGAGGAACTCCTCCGAACCCCACCGAACTTCTTGCGTCCGACAGGATGGAAAAGCTCATAAATATCCTGAAGGATCATTTCGACATCATATTTATCGACCTTCCCCCGATCGGGCTCGTCACCGACGCCGCAGTCCTCAACGAGATAGTGACCGGTTTTGCGGTCGTCGTAAGATCCGGCTTTGACGACAAGCGCGACCTGAAGGCGGTGCTTGGAGTCATGGAGCAGATGGACCTTAAGATCATCGGATTCATCCTCAACGACGTGAACGTCAAGGTCGCGGGGAAATACGGCAAGTACGGCAGATACGGACGCTACGGCAGATACGGGCGTTACGGAAAGTATCAGAAGTACGGAAAGTATCAGAAATACGGCAAGTATCCAACGAGTTACAACAACAATTATTATAATTGATCCAAGTTTGCGCAAAGGGACAGAAATTTGTAGTCAGGGGGCTTCGGAATGCAGCTCATCACAACAGATTTTCATTCTCACATACTTCCCGGCGCCGACCACGGCTCGGAAGGTATCGGGACGAGCAGAAAACAGCTCGATATCGTTTCATCTCACGGCATAAAAAGGATCGTCGCGACCCCTCACTTTTACCCCACGTCGGACAACGTAAAGCTTTTTCTCGAACGAAGGAGCGAGTGCGCGCGAGTACTGAAGGGATCGATGCGCGAGGGAGACCCAGAGGTCTTACTCGGCGCGGAGGTACTCATCTGCGACGGGATCGAGCGGATGGAGGGTCTTGAAGCCCTCGCCGTGGAAGGCACGAACTGTATCCTGCTCGAAATGCCGATGACGAGATGGACCGGGAGGACGTACGATACCGTGGAAGCTATCGCTTCCATGGGTTTTGACGTCGTTATGGCGCATATCGACAGGTACGATCCGAAGCAGATAGACGAGCTGATGAGGCTCGACGTTTCGGCGCAGCTCAATCCCGGAACTTTCTTTTCGCGCAAGGGAAGAAAGTTCGCCGCCAAATGGCTCGAAGCGGGACGCGTTGCGGCGATCGGAAGCGACCTTCACGGCGCGGATGACAAAGGATACGGCGAATTCATCGACGCCGGGCGCGCGATGGGCGAATACGCATCGCACGTCGAGAAGACGATGGAAGAGTTGCTGTCCGGCGCAAAAGCTTTATAATACCATCGCGCCCGCAGTGCGGGCGCAGATTTTTACGAAATTTGATTATAATACGCGTTTTTCTGTAAAACCCCGACGGAGGTAATTATGCTGAAAATAGACCATCTTACCAAAAAATACGGAGACGTGACCGCCGTGGACGACCTCTCGCTCGAGATACGCCCCGGTGAGATATGCGCCTTCATCGGACACAACGGAGCGGGCAAGACGACGACGCTGAAATCAGTCGTCGGGATCCTCGATTTCGACGAAGGCGAGATCTTGATCGGCGGCAAGTCGATAAAAAAAGAGCCGCTCGAATGTAAGAGACAGCTTGCGTATATTCCTGACAACCCCGACATCTACGATTTCATGACGGGTATCAAATACCTGAACTTCATCGCTGACGTGTTCGGAGTTGACGGCGCTACGAGGGCGGAGCGGATCGAACGCTATGCGAAGCTTTTTGAGCTGAGCGCGGTCCTCTCCGATCCGATAGCCTCATATTCCCACGGTATGAAGCAGAAGCTCGTCGTCATATCCGCGCTGATACACGACCCGAAGCTTATCATCATGGACGAACCGTTCGTCGGTCTCGATCCCAAAGCCGCGCACATCCTTAAAGAACTGATGCACGACATGTGCGCCCGAGGAGCGGCGATATTCTTCTCGACCCACGTCCTCGACGTCGCG
>CADBTH010000102.1 GCA_902797495.1 uncultured Ruminococcus sp. | reverse complement strand
TCATCGGTCATTCTCCTGCATAGCGGAAAGGATCTCAAAAAGACCGACTTTGCGTGCCGTCTCTTTCGTCGGAGCGACAGTCTCTCCGAGCTCGAGGTAACTGACCGAGTCGGCGTTTTCATCGAATCGCGGGAGCCCTTCGCCGTTCGGGTCTCCGTTCTTTATAAAGTTAAGGAAATATCCCTTGAATATCCTTGAAAGTTCACGGTCTCCGTCGTCGTAGTTCGAAGAGCCGTCGGGTATGTTGCCGTAAGCGTATATCATCTCTCCGCTGTGCCAGCTTCCGAGCGAGCCGTTGGTCTTGGAGAAATAGTATTCGTAAGTCGGGATCCCGTTCCGGCGCGCGAGCGCGTTGTACGCGTAGTGGGGATAATCGAAGAATACCGCGCCGTAGATCTCCGCCCAGTTTTCAGCCGCTTCTTCGTCTGTCTTCGCAGGATACAGAGCGAGAACGTCGTCTGCGCGGTCTCCGAAATAGTCGCGCACCTTATCTTCGTAGTTTTTCAGGTTCGCGCCGGAGAAGATTATAAACGGTCCGCTCTCGCGGCTGTTGAATCCGTGGAGCGCCGCCTCCTCGTTGTATACCCCTTTCATATACGATTCGTAAGGGTCCTCGACGAGCGCATATCCGTCAACCGTCATATGATGTTCGGTTTCCGCCGCTCCGACAATCTTTTCCGCGGGGAGCGCGCGGAGCTCTTCGAGAGTTGCGCACCCGTACTTTTCTTTGAATTCCTTTCCCGACGCAAGCGCGTCGGAGTAAGAACGGTAGGAGTGAGGAGGGATCTTCGAAGCGACGGTCGAGCTCTCCATTATCACCCGTCTGAAAAGTCCCTTCGCAAGAGGGGAGGTGCAGAGCGCGCTGACGGACGCCGACCCCGCCGACTCTCCTGCGAGAGTCACGTTCGACGGGTCGCCGCCGAACGACGAGATATTGTCCCTTACCCATTCGAGAGCTTTGATCTGATCGAGAAGCCCGTAGTTGCCCGTCGTCCCGTTCGGCGATTCTTCCGCCAGCTCTTCGAGCGCGAGGTATCCGAAAACGCCGAGCCTGTAGCCCATATTGACTACGACTGCCCCGTCCCTTGCAAGCGATTTGCCGCTGTAGTCTTCGTACCACGGCTGACCGGTCTGAAGAGAGCCGCCGTGAATGAACACGAGCACCGGAAGACCCGTGACCTCTCCCGCGGGCTTCCAAACGTTAACGTAGAGCGCGTCCTCGCTGACGGGCGGACGGTAATTATCGGACAGATCGAACCATTTGTAATCGTGATAACCGACGATACGGGTGATCGAATCATACAGAGGGAGATTTCTCGGCTGCATAGCCATCGGAGCAAACTCGCAGCACTTCAGAACTCCGTCCCACGGCTCCGGATCCTGAGGCTCACGCCAGCGAAGCTCTCCGACAGGCGGGGCGGCGTAAGGTATTCCCGCGTACAGTTCGACTCCGGCGGACGCGTCGAGCACACCCGAGACCTTTCCGTCCGCGATACTTACGACGGAGCTCTCGGTCAGCTCGCCGAAAAGCTTTGCCGGAATGTTCTTGACGCCGGGAAAAGTCAGGAAAAAGATCCCCGCGAACGCCCCGATATACGCCGCCCAAGCTCCGACTTTCAGAAGAGTCCTGCCCTTCAGTACGCCGGTCTCAAAGAGCGCGGCAAAGCAGACCGTCGCGACGGCGAGAAGTATCCAGCCCCAAAACTTGTTGCGGTCGAGTTCGAGGATGAGAAAAAACAGTATAAAAAGCAGGCCCGTGATTATCCTTCGCGCTGTCATAAATATCCGTCTCCGTTTAGTATTACAAACTAACTATATCAATTATATCATAAATTGTCAAGCAAAAATAAAACGCGGCGCGAGGCGCTTTTATTCCGCGATTGACAAACAAATATAAATCATGGTATAATATGAAAAATTATTGTGAGGTGCGCGGGATGAGAAACGGCGGACGTTCCGACGGAGTGAAGAGAAAATTCTCTCTCTCCTCTTTTCAGCTGATAATACTCGGTTTTGCCGCGGCGATACTCGTCGGAGCCCTGCTTCTCATGCTCCCGATCTCGTCGAAGGACCGCGCCGCAACGCCTTTCGGAGACGCGCTGTTCACGGCGACCTCCGCCGGCTGCGTGACGGGACTCGTCGTACGCGACACGGCGACCCACTGGTCCGCTTTCGGTCAGGCGGTCATCCTGATACTCATACAGATCGGCGGTCTCGGCGTCGTCACCGTCGCCGCATCCCTATCGATGATGGCGGGCAAAAAGCTCTCTCTCAAACAACAGAGCACCATGCAGGAATCGATAAGCGCGCCTAAGATCGGCGGAGTTGCGAAGTTCACCGGATTCGTGGTCAGAACGACGTTTATTATCGAATTCATCGGAGCAGCTCTGCTGATGCCGGTAATGTGCTCTCGTTTCGGAGTATCGGGCGTCTGGAAATCTTTCTTCCATTCGATCTCCGCTTTCTGCAACGCGGGGTTCGACCTGTTCGGAACTCCGGACGGAAAGTATCAGTCGCTGACGTCGTTTTCCGGGGACGCCTACGTCAATACGGTCATAATGCTTCTGATCGTGATCGGCGGTATCGGCTTTCTCACTTGGGAGGACGTCGCGAAACACAAGTTCCGTATAAAGCGTTACAGAATGCAGACGAAAGTCGTTCTCGTCACGTCTGCGATACTGATAATTCTCCCCGCCGTATTTTTCTTCTTTTCCGAGTACTCCGCGTCTCCGATAGGCGAACGGACGGCAAGCTCTCTTTTCCAGTCCGTTACGGCAAGGACCGCGGGATTCAACACGCGAGACCTCTCGTCTCTGTCCGGGGCGGGAAGGATCGTTTTCATAGTTCTGATGCTCATCGGAGGCTCTCCCGGATCGACCGCGGGAGGCATGAAGACAACGACCGCGGCAGTCCTGTTTTCAAGTCTTGTCGCCGTCGTCAGACGGCGCGACGACACGCACTTCTTCGGAAGAAGGGCTGATCAGTCAGTCGTTAAAAACGCAGCGGCGATCCTCGTCATGTATCTGACTCTCTTCCTCGCGGGAGGCTGCGCGATCAGTATGATAGATGGTATACCCGTTGGGGCTTGTCTTTTCGAGACCGCGTCCGCGGTAGGAACGGTCGGAGTCACCCTCGGCATAACTCCCTCGCTCGGCGTCGCCTCGAGGATCATCGTAATGATCCTGATGTTCCTCGGAAGAGTCGGCGCGCTGACGCTGGTCTACGCCGCGCTTTCAGGCGGAAAGGCCGCCTCAAGATACCCTCTCGAAAATATTACGGTCGGATGACCTCTACCGAAAGGAAACGATATGAAATCCGTATTACTCATAGGTCTCGGCACGTTCGGCAAACATATTGCCGAGGAGCTTTATAAGCTGAATATCGAAGTCATGGCGGTAGACCGCCGCGAAGAGCTCGTGAACGAAGCGCTCCCCCTCGTCACCGGGGCGCAGATCGGAGACTCGACGAACCGCGAGTTTCTCTCGTCTCTCGGGGTCGAAGATTACGACGTATGTATCGTGACGATCGCCGACGACTTTCAGAGCTCGCTCGAAACGACCTCCCTTCTGAAGGAGCTCGGCGCGAAGCTCGTCGTGTCGAGAGCCGACCGCGACGTGCAGGAAAAGTTTCTTCTCAGGAACGGCGCTGACGCCGTCGCATACCCCGAAAAGCAGATCGCGAAGTGGGTCGCGGTCACCTACACCGCCGAGAACATTCTCGACTATATCGAGCTTGACGACGAGCAGGCGATATTCGAGGTCGTCATCCCGAGGGATTGGATAGGCAAGAGCGTCGTAGAACTCGACGTCAGAAGAAAATACGACGTCAACGTGATCGCCGTAAAGCAGAACGGAAAACTGAACGTCTCGGTAACGCCCGACACGGTGCTCGCCGAAGACGAAACGCTCCTCGTCATCGGACAGTACAAAGCGGTACACAAGTGCTTCAGAATATAGAAGAATTCCGGTCGGGCAACCGACCGGAATTCTTTATTTAGCGGCAGCGGACAGTTCTTCGTTTTTACCGGCGGGCTCGTTTTCGAATCTCAATCCGACTCCGTCGAACGAACATACGAGCCTTTCCCCGGCGACGATCTCGCCGTTCAGTATTTTTTCGGCGATAACGTCGTCGACGAGAGAGGCGACCGTCTTGCGCAGCGGACGGGCGCCGTACTTCGCGCAGTCCGTCCGCGACGCCGCGGCGGCAGAGACGGACGGATCGAAAGAGATCAGAACTCCGAGCCGCTTCAGCCTCTCCGAGGTCTCGGAGAGGTATTTTTCTGCAATTGCAGAAATATCTTTTTCTCCGAGTTGTCTGAATATCACCACCTCGTCAATCCTTCCGATAAACTCGGGACTGAACGCCTTTTTCAGCTCGCGTTCGACCTCGCGCATCTTTGATCGCTGCGCGAGATCGTTTTCTGCAATTGCAGAAAAGCCGAGGCACGTCGTCTCCGTCATCTTTTCGCCGCCCGCGTTGGAGGTCATGATGACGACCGTATTTCTGAAATCGCATTCCCTGCCGAGGGAGTCCGTAAGGCGGCCGTCCTCCATTATCTGAAGGAGCAGATTCAAAACGTCCGGATGCGCCTTTTCGATCTCGTCGAAGAGAAGAACGCAGTACGGGTTTCTTCTGACCGCCTCCGTCAGCCTCGCCGCGTCGCCGTATCCGACGTAACCGGGAGGCGAGCCGGTCAGCTTCGAGACGCTGTGCTTTTCGGAGTACTCCGACATATCGAATCTGACGAGCCCTCCGAGCGGCGAACGCGCGGCCTTTGCAAGCGCTTTCGCAAGTTCCGTTTTCCCGACCCCGGTAGGGCCTACGAAGAGAAACGTCGCGCTCGGTCTGTCAGGGTCTTTTATCCCGACTCTGCCGCGCCGCACCGCGCGGCAGACCGCCTTAACCGCCTCGTCCTGACCGACGACGGCCGAGAGTATCTCGTCTTCGAGGTGCGAGAGTCTCTCTTCCTCCTCTTTGCCGGGAGAAGCGACAGGTATACCCGTTCTGACCGTCAGAGTCCGCTCGACGTCCTTAGCGGTTACGACCGTGACGTCCGGACTTTTGTCCGGTTCCTCCCCGCTTCTTTTTCTGTATTCCGCCATCAGAGAACGAATTGCGCCCGTCGCCTCTCCCGCCGCGCCGAAGTCGCCCGCGAGGATGGCGTTTTTCTGTTCGTTCTCGGCGTCTCTTATCGAGTCTTCTATCGCGCGCAGTTCCGGCGGCGCCTCAGAAGATTCTATCCTGACCCTCGACGCGGTCTCGTCGATGAGATCGATCGCTTTGTCGGGGAGAAATCTGTCCTTTTCGTATCTTACCGAAAGATCGACCGCCGCCCCGATCGCCTCGTCCGTGATAGTCAGCCCGTGGTGGGCTTCGTACCTTCCGCGAAGACCTTTCAGAATGCGAACGCTCTCGGCGGGCGTCGGCTCTCTTACGGTGACCGGCTGAAAACGCCTTGCGAGGGCGGCGTCTTTTTCTATGTGCCGTCTGTACTCCTCGCAGGTCGTCGCTCCTATGAGCTGAATATCTCCTCTCGACAGAGACGGTTTAAGTATGTTCGCGGCGTCGACCGCACCTTCCGCAGCCCCCGCTCCGGTGATCGTGTGCACTTCGTCGACGAAGAGTATGATGGAGCGGTCGCGCCTCACCTCCTCCATGACCCCCTTCATCCGCTCCTCGAACTCGCCTCTGTATTTCGCGCCGGCTATCATCGCGGGGATATCGAGCATGACCACATTGCGCCCCTTCAGCGCGTCGGGAACTCTCCCCTCCGCTATCAGAGCGGCGAGCCCTTCGACTATCGCCGTCTTTCCGACTCCGGGGTCGCCTATGAGACACGGGTTGTTCTTCGTGCGGCGGACGAGTATCTGCATTAGTCGTTCGCACTCGCTCTCCCTGCCGATCACGGGATCGCACCTGCCGCTCCTCGCGGCGGCGACGAGGCTGACGCCGTATTTTGAAAGGGTCGGCGCGCCGGCGATATCTCCTCCGGGCTTCTTTCTTTTCTCCGTCGCCTCGGGGTTCAGAAAAACGGACAGCTCTGATCTCAGCGACAGAGCCGACGCGCCGCAAGCGGTGACCGTTTTGTATCCGAAGCAGTCCGGGTCGGAAAGGATCGCGTAGAGCAGATGCTCCGTTCCTATATATCCGCTTCTGCCGCCCGAAGCCTCTTTCGCCGCGCACTCGATTATCTTCTTCGCCTTCGGGGTCATATCGGCGGGCGTGACAGAGCTCGGGACTCCCGTTCCCGCCGCCTTGCGCACGATCGCCGACGCGCCGCCGTAGTTGATCCCTCCCGCCTCGAGCACTCCGGAGGCGATGCAGTCGCTCTCCCCTAAAAGTCCGAGCAGGATGTGTTCGGTGCCGATATACGTATGCCCCATTCCGCGCGCGGTCTCGAGCGCCCTCGTCAGCGCGTGACCCGCTTTCCCGGTAAATTTCGCTCCCAAAACAGTTCCTCCGTATTCCGCCTCGGCGGTGATTCTATATTATTTTATCCACGGAGAGAGCGAAATAACTGTCTCTTTTTGAAAAGTTACTGATTTTCATATATCGCGGCGTTGAATTCCTCGGCGAGGCGGTTCCACGTCGCGCAGTCCACGCACCCGGTCGGATCCAGCCCGCATATTTTCTGATAAGTCTTCACCGCCGCTTCCGTCGCCTCGTCGTAGACTCCGTCGACCCCGACCGAGCCAAAGTCGTCGTAGTAGAGCTTCAGCACGTCGAGCATTATCTGAAGTATCATGACGAGATAGTGACGGTCGCCTATTTTCATTTCAAAGCTCCCCGTATCGGGGAACGGCATGATTCCGGACGGTCTCTCTCTGTCCACGTTATCCTCCTATTGTCGGCTCCCGGACGAGAGCCTTTTGTATTCGCTGTAAAGCCTGTTGTAAGTGAGCGCGCCTACCGCGCCGCTCGTATCTATCCCGAACAGTTCCTGAAACGCCTTGACCGCCCTCTCGGTCGCAGGTCCGAATAACCCGTCCTCGGCGATCTTCGGGATCGCGCCGTAGTAGTCCGAGAGATAGTTGAGATACCGCTGAACTCGAAGGACGAATTCCCCCTCCGATCCCGCGTCGACGGGATACCCCGGGTACGCCTCGTTCGCAAGATAAAAGTCGTCCGGATACGCCTCGAGCATTCCGCGGTACACGGAGCGTATCTTCGCCCACACCGCCTCGTCGGCGATGCCCGTCTCGTCGAGGCCGTAGTAAGTCTGAAAAGCTACGAGGGATTTTTCCGTCTCGTCGCCGAATATTCCGTCGACGGCGGGTGCTGGGATGAACGGGACGAAATCGGAGATGAACGAGAGCAGATACTGAAGCTCGACCACCGGCGCGCCCCGCTCCCCCTTCTTCAGCACCTCGGGAAAAGTATTCGTCACGTCCTCGATCGGGATCCCCTCGGACGCGAGGTCGGAGAGCGACTTTACGCTCGAATATATCTTCAGTATCCTGTACCACGTCGCTCTGCCGACGATCCCGTCGGGAGTGAGCGAAAAGATCCTCTGAAACGCCTTGACCGCAGCCTCCGTCTCCTCGTCGAAGAAGCCGTTCGGATAGAGTATCCTCGGTATCGCGGGATAGTTGTCGGCGATACGGTTCAGCCTGAACTGAACGGAGCGCACGCTGTTTCCGAACGAACCGAGCCTCAGCGCCGCGCCGGGGTAGCTCTCCCCAGCCCCGGAGACCTCCGCGTCCTTTATGATGTCGATGTCGTCGCCGTAATAGGTCGTCAGAATGTCGTACGCTCCGAGTCCCTGCTTCGCGAGCGCCTCGCTCCCCCACTGCGACAGTCCGTCGCACGTCACGGTCGTTCCGTTGCAGTACTGGGCGAAGAGCGGCTCTACCGCGCCGCGGCGCGATATGTAGTCGTCGAAGAGCTCGTCGACGAGGGAGGAAATATTGTCGAAGATCTCCCTGCCGTAGACGAACGCCTGGTCGCTCGCGGTCGAATTCGTAATGTCGTAGTCGTATCCGCGGCTTCTGTAGTATTCTGTGTACACCCTGTTCAGCGCGAACGAAGTCTGGGCGAGGATATTCGCTCTCAGCGCCGCCTCGCTCCACGTCGGATACACCTCGCTCGACGCGACGTTCTTTATGTAGTCTGCAAACGGCACGGTGACGTTCTCCCCTCCGTCGCCCGGCGCGCCGAGATGTACCGTGATCGTCTCGGGTATGACGGGAAGTCTTACGTTGTCTCCGGTCACGCCCTCACCCCCTGACGGTCGGATTTCCGTAGGGAAAGTCGCCGTATCCCAACGGAACGAGGTTCACCGGCAGCGTCGCCGACACCCCGTCGAACGCCTGCACCTCGTTGACGAGCGATTTGTAATATCCGTCCTTTATGATCTCGACGCTGTATACCGTATACGGCATATCGTTCCCCGGCGACTCCGACAGTTCCTCATCCTTCGCCGCGAGCGGCACGGTAAGGGTCTGCCCCGACTCGTCGGTACGGAGCGAATACAGTATCCTCCCGCCGTCCTCGCCGCGCTTTATCAGAACTATCGCCCCGGGAACGGGGTACGCGCCTCCCCCGCTCGTAACGCTGACCTTCAGGTATCCCGTCGGCGTATTACTGTCCATACTCCACCTCCTCGTTTTCTTCTCCATTATATGAAATATCCCTTCCGCGGGTGATATTTCTTTTCCGCGTCTTGACACCCGACTTATAAAATGATATTATGAAAGTACCTAATAAACAGAATATAAGGAGTCTGGAATAATGAAAAAATTCGGAAAGATCACGGGATTCGACGTAAAAGACAACGTCGTGAATATCTCTTTCGAGAACGGCAAAGGAAGACTTGAG
>CADBTH010000101.1 GCA_902797495.1 uncultured Ruminococcus sp. | reverse complement strand
TATACTTTTTTATCTTTTTTATTTTTATCGGTCTCGCGCGCGCCCGCACCCGCACCGCCTGTCTGATCGCGAGAGAGAGGAGTTATACGACTCTCTGTTGAATTGACTTCGGTTGACTTGGCTTTTGTTTTCTTCTGTTGCGTTTTATTTTGTTTTTTGTTATTATAAGGCTCTTCTCCGATTTTGGCGTATGTCGCGATAGCCTTATATTCGGCAAGCGTCTCTCTTCCCTCCCCGGGGTCGAGGGTAAGAAGCCCCGTCTCGTCGACGTACACCCGCTCCTCGAGGTCGGGATGCTCGCTCTTCGCCGTCAGCAGTTTTCTGAGCGTATTGTGCTTCAGCCAGTGGACGATGAGCGCCGTGTGCTCCTCCCCGAAGTAGATTATATACCGCCCGTCAAGCTCGGCGAGCTCCGCCTCCCCCGCGCCGATCATCGACATCGCGACTCGCACCGTCTGAACGAAGCCGCAGTCGTCGGCGTAGAGATTGAGCGCGAAGTAGAGCAGCTGCGCCCCGCGCGACATGGACAGAAACCGGTCCGTCAGAACGACGTCGCCCGATATGATCCTTCTCTTCATGGCCGCCTCAGATCGTCGTGAACGCCTTCATCTGGTTTGCGAACGTGCGAAGCTCGCGCGGCGCGCCGTCCGCCTTCACGTCTCCCACCCACGCGGTGAACGCGAGGATCAGAGCGGCTCTTATGTGGTCGTACTTCGGTCCCGAAAAGCCCCTCACCGCGCGGCATATCTCCGACACGTCGCCTACATAGAGACGGCGTTCCTCGAGAAACGCGCCGATCTCCTTGTAGGTCATGTCCATCAGACCCATCATCGATTTGTAGACGTTGGGCCGTCTTGTGCTTCCGTTGTACATTTTTCATCCTCCTGATAAGGTTTAAATTAGAACATCCGTTCGCCGAGAGCCGAAAAAACACGCGCATTTTTATGCGCGGTTTTTCAGCGAACGCTTGTTCGCTATGGTCAGTATATCACACTGCGAGCGGAATGTCAAGAGGATGAGCGAAAAAATTTGCGAGTTTTTTCAAAGCAAAATGCACAGCAAACCGCTCGCACCTTCGTTGATGATCCTTGAGAGCGTTTCGGATAGCTTTTCGCGCGCGTCGGGCGAGAGGCTTCCGAGCTTCGAGTGGAGCCCTTCCCCGACGAGGTCGCACAGAGGCTTGCCGAAAAGCTCCGTCTCCCATATCCTCTCCTCCGCGCCGTCGAAGCCCGACAGCAGGTAGTTTATAAGCTCCTCGCTCTGCGCCTCGCTTCCGACGACGGGCGAGATCTCCGTCTCGATATCGGCTCTGATGAGGTGGTAGGACGGGGCTCTCGCGCGGAGCCTGACCCCTCTCGCGCCGCCGTCGCGGACGATCTCGGGCGGCTCGAACTCCATCTCGGAGACCGACGGCAGAACGACCCCGTAGCCGCTCTTTGCCGCCTCGTCTATCGCGTCGCGGTACTTCACGTAGGTCGACGCCATGTCGGAGTACTCGATCATCTTCGTCATAAGCTCCGCCCTTCCCGAGACCGGGGAGCCGGTGAGCTCGGATAGCGTCGTGAAGAAGAGCGAGTCGTCCGGAGAGAGGACGATCTTTGCGCAGCCGTCGCCGAGGGATACGTCCGATACCGTCGCGTCAACGCCGTCCGGGAAAAGCTCTCCCCCGATACCGCCGACCTCCGAGAGCTTCGAAACTGCCGACGCCGCCTCCCTCACGGACGAGACGATATCCTTCATCAGAGGGTGTCCGTCGGGAAGAGACGCGCACCAGTCGGGCAGCGTGAACTTCAGCTCCCTCACGGGGAACTCAGACGCGAGAAGAGAAACTATCGCCGCGCAGTCGTCCCCGTCGAGCGAGGCGCAGGAGACGAGCGCCGAGGGCGCGCCGTACTTTTCTTCAAGGGACAGCGCCAGCTCTTCCGCCTCCGCGCTCTCCGGGCGCGCGGAATTGAGAAGGATCACGAACGGAACGCCCGCTCTTTTCAGCTCCGCGGCGCAAAGCTCCTCCGCTTCGCCGTACGCGCTTCTCGGTATGTCCGTAAAGCTGCCGTCAGTCGTTACGAGCACGGCGACCGTCGAGTGATCCCGTATCACCTTCTCCGTGCCGATACGCGCCGCCTCCGTGAAAGGCAGCGGCTCGTCGCTCCACGGGGTCGATACGAGCCTCTCCGCGCCGTTCTCAAAGACTCCCTCCGCGCCGTCTACGACGTACCCGACGCAGTCGACCATGCGGACTCTCGCCGAGGTCGGACCGAAGGATACCGTCACCGCGCGCTCGGGAACGAACTTCGGCTCGCTCGTCATCACCGTGACCCCTCCCGCGGACTGCGGCAGCTCGTCGCGCGCCCTCGCCGCCTCCGCGGAGTCCGCGACGTTCGGTATCACCGCCGCCTCCATGAACTTCTTTATAAACGTAGATTTGCCGCTTCTCACCGGCCCGACGACCCCGACGTATACGTCTCCCCCGGTCCTCTTCGCTATGTCCTCGTATATTCCCATAGTTTCCTCCGTATGCGTTTTTGTAAATAATATGCAGACGGGCGGAAAAAAAGAACGCCGGACGGCGTTCTTAATGAATTGCACTTCGTGCATGAATCGTTCCTGCGGAACATGAATTGC
>CADBTH010000100.1 GCA_902797495.1 uncultured Ruminococcus sp. | reverse complement strand
CATCGGAGGACATATTTCCGCGCCCGCGGCGGTCGAACTTGAAACGCCGACGGCGGGGAAGATCACGATAACAGAGGGCAAATTTCACCAGATAAAAAGAATGTTTCACGCCGTGAGGAGCGAGGTAACGGAGCTTGAGCGCGTCGCTTTCGGACCGCTTACGCTCGACCCGGCGCTTTCGCGCGGCGAGTACAGATATTTGACGGCGCAAGAGGAGAGGGATCTTCTTGACGCCGCGAAGTAATGTAAACGGGAGAGAATATGGACGTAATCAAAAAACTGTCGGAAGAACTCGGCATAAGACAAACGCAGGCGGAGGCGGCGGTAAAGCTGCTCGACGACGGCAACACGGTCCCTTTTATCGCAAGATACAGGAAGGAAGTTACCGGAGGCCTTGACGACGAAGTGCTCCGCAAACTGACCGAGAGACTGACGTATTTACGCAATCTCGAGGCGCGCCGCGAAGAGGTCAAAAACCTCATCGACGCGCAGGAGAAGCTGACCCCCGAGCTCATCGAAGCGATCGACAACGCGGCGACCCTCACCGAGGTCGACGACATATACAGACCGTTCAGACCGAAGAGAAAGACGAGAGCTTCCGTCGCGAAGGAGCGCGGACTCGAGCCTCTCGCAGACCTCATCAGGGAGGAGCGCGACGAGTACGAGCCGACTCTTGCCGAGACGGCGGAGACGTTCGTCGACGAGGAAAAGGGCGTGCCCACGGCGCGCGACGCGCTCGCGGGAGCGTGCGACATCATCGCCGAGGAGGTCTCCGACAACGCCGACTACAGACGGGAGGTAAGATCCCTCACCGCCGAGTTCGGCAAGATCGTCAGCGCGAAGTGCGGCGAAGAGGAGCACGGCGTTTACGAGCAGTATTACGAATACGAGGAAGCTATAAAGACGATCCCTCCGCACAGAGTTCTCGCGATCAACCGCGGAGAGAAGGAGGGAGTGCTCAAGGTCGCGGTGAAAATTCAGAGCGACCTGATCCTCAACCAACTGTTTTCGGCACACGTCAAAAATTATAAAAGCCCCGCTTTCAAATACATTTCGAGGGCTATCTGCGACAGCTACGACAGGCTTATCGCTCCGTCCATCGAGCGCGAGATCAGAAACGATCTGTTCGACAGAGCGAGCGAGAGCGCGATCGCGCTGTTCTCCGACAACCTCAAGCATCTTTTGATGGCGGCGCCCCTGAAAGGCAAGGTCGTCATGGGATACGACCCCGGATACAGAACGGGATGCAAGCTCGCCGTCGTCGACAAGACGGGGGCGGTCATCGACACCGCCGTCATATATCCGACGAAGCCGCACGAGAGGATACCGGAGGCGAAACGGATAGTCAAGGGACTCATCGCGAAATATCACGTAGACGTCGTTGCCATCGGCAACGGCACGGCGTCGGGCGAGAGCGAGATGTTCATCGCCGAGACTCTTCAGGAGATCGGATCGGGAACGAAATACATAATCGTCAGCGAGGCGGGAGCGTCCGTATATTCGGCTTCGAAGCAGGGAGCGGAGGAGTTCCCGGACTTCGACGTGACTCAGAGGAGCGCAGTCTCCATCGCGCGCCGTCTGCAGGATCCGCTCGCGGAGCTCGTCAAGATCGACCCGAAATCGATCGGAGTCGGTCAGTATCAGCACGACATGAAGGAGGCGAGACTCGACGAGGCTCTGACCGGAGTCGTCGAGGACTGCGTAAACAGCGTCGGCGTCGACCTCAACACGGCGTCCTACTCGCTTCTTTCCTATATATCCGGCATCAATCTCACGAGCGCGAAGAACATCGTGAAGTACAGGGACGAGAACGGCGAGTTCTCGAAGAGGAGCGACGTGCTGAAGGTTCCGCGCATCGGAGCTAAGGCTTACGAGCAGTGCGCGGGATTCCTCAGAGTCCCGGGATCCCCCGAGATCCTCGACAACACGGGCGTTCACCCCGAGTCGTACGACATTGCGAAGGCGCTTCTGAAGAAGCTGGGATATTCGGCGTCAGACATTAAAGTCGGCTCTTTCCCCGGCATCGGCGTGAAGTCTACGGTCGCGGGGATCCCGAAGCTCGCCGCCGAGCTCGGATGCGGGGAGCCGACCCTCAGAGACATCATCTCGGAGCTTGAAAAGCCCGGGCGCGACGTCAGAGATTCTCTCCCAATGCCTCAGCTCAGAGAGAGGGTGCTCGATATCGCGGATCTCAAGGAGGGAATGAGGCTGACCGGTACCGTCAGAAACGTCATAGATTTCGGAGCTTTCGTCGACATCGGAGTCCACCAGGACGGACTCGTTCACGTGTCCGAAATGGCTGACAGATACATAAAGCACCCGTCCGAGGTGCTGTCGGTCGGAGACGTCGTCAGCGTCAGGGTCAAGAGCGTCGACCTCAGAAAAAAGAGGATCGCACTGACGATGAAGAGCGAAAAATGACGTCCTGCGCGGCGCGGCGGATAAAAACCGCTCGCGGCTTTAATAGAATAATATGTACAAAATATACAAAATTTTAAATGAATTTTTGGAGAAATAGTCACTACCATTTAGAGTTCGTTTTTGATAAAATATAGGGTAGATATTTATGTGAAGACGAAACGTTTCTTTGTAAGTTCATTCACCATTACCGGAGGAATATAAAATGGCAAGTTTATCCCTGAAGCATATTTACAAGAAGTATCCCGGAGGCGTTACGGCGGTTTCCGACTTCTGTCTCGAAATCAAAGATAAAGAGTTTCTTATCCTCGTCGGCCCTTCCGGATGCGGTAAAACCACGACTCTGCGTATGATCGCGGGACTTGAAGAGATCACCGAGGGCGAGCTCTTCATCGGTGACAGACTTGTCAACGACGTCGCGCCGAAAGACCGCGATATCGCGATGGTTTTCCAGAACTACGCTCTTTATCCGCATATGACGGTATTTGAGAATATGGCGTTCGGACTCAAGCTGCGCAAGACTCCGAAGGAAGAGATCAAGCGCCGCGTTGAAGAAGCGGCGAGAATACTCGACATCACTCACCTCCTCGACAGAAAGCCGAAGGCTCTGTCCGGCGGTCAGAAGCAGAGAGTCGCGCTCGGACGCGCCATCGTCCGTAAGCCGATGGTATTCCTTCTCGACGAGCCTCTTTCCAACCTCGACGCTAAACTCCGTGCGACGATGAGAACGGAGCTGACAAAGATCCACCAGAGAGTCGGTACGACGTTCGTATACGTCACGCACGACCAGATCGAGGCTATGACGATGGCTACCCGTATCGTCGTTATGAAAGACGGCCTGATCCAGCAGGTCGACACTCCTCAGAACCTTTACGATTACCCGGTCAACCTCTTCGTTGCGGGCTTCATAGGAACTCCTCAGATGAACTTCATCGATTCCGTCCTCGAAAAGCGCGGAGAAGATCTCT
>CADBTH010000099.1 GCA_902797495.1 uncultured Ruminococcus sp. | reverse complement strand
AGGTCGCGGATAGGATCTACCGTGCCGTCGACGTGGATGATGTCGTCGTCGACGAAACAGCGCAGGACGTGTATCACCGCGTCGCAGTCTCTGATATGGGAGAGAAATTTATTTCCGAGTCCTTCGCCGTTGGACGCGCCTTTGACGAGCCCCGCGATATCGACGAACTCTATCGTCGCGGGAGTATAAAGCTCCGGCGAGTACATTTCGGCGAGCACGTCGAGCCTCTTGTCGGGGACGGGTACGACGCCTACGTTCGGGTCGATAGTGCAGAAAGGATAGTTCGCGCTTTCCGCTCCGCCTCCGCAGAGCGCGTTGAACAGCGTGCTTTTTCCGACGTTCGGAAGTCCTATAATACCGAGTTTCATAAATACTTTACCTTCTTATTTGATTTCCGTGAATTATTATACTACGCTTTAAGTTTAATATCAAGAGCTTTTTAAAATTAATGAACAGAAGGTATACTCAATGAAAATAATGTCGCAAAAAGCTTATAAATCATAAATAAGATGAAAAAATCTCTTTACATTTTTCTCACTTTGTGATATGATTTATACAGAATAAGAACGGAGGTATTAGCAATGAGTACAAAAATATTAGTTGTTGATGACGATACCAATATTTGCGAATTACTAAAGATTTATTTTGAAAACGAGGGATACGAGATCATAGTTGCAAACGACGGAGCGGAAGCGGTACAGAATTTCAAGCTCCACGATCCCGATATCGTTCTTCTCGATATCATGCTTCCCAAAAAAGACGGCTGGCAGGTCTGCCGCGAGATACGCGAAGGCTCGTCCAAGCCCATCATCATGGTCTCCGCCAAGGGCGAAGTATTCGACAAGGTGCTCGGTCTCGAGCTGGGAGCTGACGATTTCGTTTCGAAGCCCTTTGATATGAAGGAACTCTCCGCGCGCGTCAAGGCGGTCCTCCGCCGCTACGCCGCAAAGGACAACACCGGCGACGACGAGGCGGTCAAGTTCGAGAATATCGAGATCAGCCTCCAGAAATACGAACTCAAGATCAACGGCAAGGTAGTGGACATCCCTCCCAAGGAGCTCGAACTTCTCTACTTCCTCGCTTCTAACTACAACCACGTCTTCACGAGAGATCAGCTGCTCGACAAGGTGTGGGGATTCGACTATCTCGGCGATTCGAGAACGGTAGACGTACACGTCAAGAGACTCCGCGAAAAGCTCGAGGGCGTTTCGGATAAATGGAGACTGAAGACCGTATGGGGCGTCGGATACAAATTCGAGTTCAACGGCTGATAATAACGAAAAAAATGCGGGGAGCGCAGAGCGCTCCCCTAATTGTCATTATGTAACTTTATACATAAAGGGATAATTATGTTCAAAAGTATATTTATGAAATACATCACCGTTATGATGGTGATCGTATTTTCGGGTTTTGCGATACTGACGTCTCTGATGACGGCGTTCATGCGCTCCTATTCGGATAACTTCAAGGATACCGCCGACTTTAAGCAGGCGAGAGTTCAGACCGTGTCGTCCTCGATGTCCGTCTACGTCAAGAACGACTACGAGAAGAGGCTTGCCGCCGCGGTCGAGCAGGAGTCCGACATACTCTCCTCTTACAGCCGTCTCTTCCAGAAGTCCGTCTCCACGCTCTCCAACGAATTCGCGGACTGCGCGATCTTCCTCTCGGACAGGAACTCGAAAGTATGCTCGTTCGGCGCTTCCCCTTCTCACAAGGTTACGGATTTCTTTACCGTCGACCTCTCGGAGGCGCGTATCCCGGGAGACCTGAACTCGCGTCTGCGTTCCGGAGAGACCGTGACGGAAATGGGCGTTATGAACGTACAGAACTCGTCCCCTCTTCTGAAGCAGGAATGCATTTTCACGTCGATCCCTCTGACGTATTCCGACGACTATATTGGCTCTCTCACCGTCGCCGTTTTCAGCAGCGGAACGATCTCCTCAAACTACGACAAGTACAGATCGGTCGTTCGCAACGTCGCGGGAAGCGTTTTCTCGTACGTCCTGAGCGACTATTCGAAGAGGATCAACAAGATCGACGCGGGTGCGCTGATCTCTTACAACGACGAATTTCAGACTATAACCGACCTCCTTCTGACCGGCAACCAGGATGCGGGCGAGATGATGGTCTTCGTAGTGGATAAAACGCGCGCCGTCACCGTTTTCGGTACTTACACCGCGAAGATCAGCGCGTCCGACCTTTTCACCTCGTCCGTATCACAGACCATGATACCCGAAGATATCGCGAAAGTCCTCGCGACGGGCGAAGAGGTGAATCAGGTCAGCAACATGGGCGGGATCCTGAAGCGCCCCTGCGTATTCACAGCTAACCCGGTCATGATCAATCACTCCGGCAACAAGGGGGACGAATACATAGGCGCCGTCGTCGTCGCGATGTTCGACACGGACACCGACAACTCTCTCCATTCCACGATCATGACGCTCATCATGGCGACTCTCTGGATCATGCTCGCTTCTCTCATCGCGATATACATCATGAGCGAAAAGCTGACGACGCCGATCAGAAAAATGAACGACGCGGCAAAGAAGATGTCGAAGGGTAAATTCGACACTAAGATCGAGGTGCGCGGACGGGACGAGATCGCCGAGCTCTCGAAATCGTTCAACGAGATGTCTGAATCTCTGGGAAACCTCGAGAAGATGAGAAGCTCGTTTATCTCCGACGTCTCTCACGAGCTGAGAACTCCGATGACTTCGATCGGCGGATTTATCGACTCGATCCTCGACGGAGCGATCCCTCCGGATAAAGAAAAATACTACCTTGAGATAGTCTCGTCCGAGATCAAACGTCTCTCAAGACTCGTGACGAGCCTGCTCGAAATCTCCCGTATGGAATCGGGCAAAGACAAGCTGAATCTCGATTCTTTCGACATCTGCGAGATGGCGAGAACGATCCTCATTTCGAACGAACAGAGGATCGAAGAGAAAAACCTCGACGTGGAATTCGAGTGCGACGAGGACAACATAGATGTCATCGCAGACCGCGACAAGATACATCAGTGTCTGTTCAACATCTGCGACAACGCGATAAAGTTCTCCAACACCGGCGGAAAGTATATCCTCAAGATAAAGGATAAGGGAGAGCGCGTAGAGGTCTCCGTCTACAACGAGGGCATCGGCATCACCGAAGAGGATCTGCCGTTCGTATTCGAGCGTTTCTACAAGTCGGACAAGAGCCGCGGACTCGACAAGAAGGGAGTCGGTCTCGGTCTGTATCTCGTCAAGAGCATGATAGAGGCGCACGGAGAGAAGATATGGGTCGAGAGCGAGAGCGGAAAATGGTGCCGTTTCACGTTCACCCTTCAGAAGAAAAAGATTTGACGAGGAAATAAGGAATTGACTTACACAGCAACGTGCCTTTTCGGGCTTGAATCTCTCCTCGGTGCGGAGATTGACTCGCTCGGGTACAAAAGGATCGAAACCATCGACGGAAGAGTCACCTTCGAGGGCGACGCGGCAGCCTGCGCGAGGTGTTCGGTTAATCTCAGATTTGCCGAGAGACTGTATCTCAACCTATCGACGTTTTACGCCGCATCCTTCACGGAGCTTTTCGATGAAACCGTAAAGATACCTTTCGAGGACGTCGTAGGAAAGAACGACGCTTTTCCCGTAAAGGGACACTCGATAAAGAGCGCGCTCTTCTCCGTTCCCGACATTCAGAGGATCGTCAAGAAAGCCGCGGCGACGAGGCTCGGCAAAGCCTACGGGCTCACGACTCTTCCCGAGACGGGAACGAAGTATCAGATAGAATTCTTCATTCTCAAAGACAGATGCTCGATAATGATCGACCTCTCCGGCGCGCCTCTCCACAAGAGAGGGTACAGACCGGAGAGAGTGACGGCTCCTCTGCGAGAGACGCTCGCGGCGGCGATAGTTAAGCTCTCCCGTCCGAGGGAGAACGTGCTCCTCAGAGACCCGTTCTGCGGCTCGGGAACGATCGCCATCGAGGGCGCGATGATGATGAAAAATATCGCGCCGGGCGCCGCAAGGCGACACGCCGCCGAGGACTTCCCTCTTTTCCCCGCACCCATCTGGCGCGCCGCGAGAGAGGAAGAGGATGACTGCGTTATAAGAGACTCGTCTTTCAGAGCGCTCGCTTCCGATATCGATCCCGAGTGCGTACGCATCGCGCGCGAGAGCGCAGCGAGAGCGGGAGTCGACGGCACGATAGAATTCCGCGTGATGAACGCGCTCGATATCGAGACGGAGGGCGTGCGCGGAACGGTCGTCACGAATCCGCCTTACGGCGAGAGGCTGATGACAGCGGATGAAGTCGAAAAACTGTACCGCGACATGGGAAGAGCTTTTTCCGGACTCGAAAGATGGCAGTTCTATATTCTCACCTCGCACGAGAGGTTTTCAAAGCTTTTCGGAAGAGAGCCCGATAAAGTCAGAAAGCTATACAACGGAATGCTCCCTTGCAAATTGTATCAGTTTTATAAAAACAAATAGAAGGCGCTGTCGCGCCTTCTTTTGTTATAAGAGCGAGTAAAGTTTTTCTGAGGCGAGGCGGCCGACCTTGTCGAAATCCATCGACGGAGCATAGATCGATTCGAGCTCGAAGTGGTATTTTTTTGCCTCCGCGAGGTGGTCGAGAGCGCACGAGACGAGAGACTCCGCGCTTTTCTTCGAAAATCTGTAGAGCGTTCTGTGCTTCTTAGCTTCGCACGTTACGAATCTCGCGCAATTCAGTCTTTTCGCCCCGGGTATCATGACGGCGGCGGTGTAAAGCTTACGCGCTCCGACGACGTAGAGCGCTTCGACGAGCGACGGGTCTTCCGGACAGAGCGCGACCTCGTGAGAGACTCTTCTGTCGCTGAGCGCACAGGACATCGCAGAGAGAACGGCGCCGAACGAGCCGAAAGAGTCCTCGACGAATACAGTCTCCTGCGCGCGGGAGACGTGAGTATCGAGAGTTACAGCTCCCGACATCGATATCGCGGAGGTTATCACGTCGCGCCTGCCTCCTTCGTCCCGTCTGAACGCGGCGGCGCACCTTTCGGCGAATCCTGAGAGCTTCGCCGTATCGACCGACGACGTTCCGACAGAACGCGCGAGGCGCGACATCTCGCACGCGGCGCGAAGAGCCGCTCCCGCGCGGTCAAAGCACTCCCTCTTCCGCCCCGTAAGCGCCTCGATCCGCCCGCGTTCGCTTTCAAGGCGCCTCTCATCCCAAGCGCACGACAGATCGAATATCGTCGAGGCGGCGCCGGGATATTTCATCTCCTTCACGTGGGGCGACGTACCGTCGCAGACGAGGATCGATCTGCCTTCCCTGACGGCGCGCACCGCGTCGAGTGAGTCGGGGTCGGACGAGCAGTAATACTCGACGACGTCGTATCCCGCTTTCCTCGCACGATCGGCAAAGGTCTTCATCAAAGTGCTCTTCCCCGTCCCGGGTCCGCCCTTCATAATTACCGTTCTCTCGTTATTATCTTCCGAAAGGCCGGGGTCGGTACTGAGCTTGAACCCGTCTCCCGTGTTAGAGCCTATAAAAAACGATCTCCGCGCCGTTTTTCGCAGAGAGTATCTGTCGCAATGATCCATACGCCGCCTCCTTTTTTATCTATGTTATGCACAAGGGAGGAGGCGCGTTAAAAAAATATGAATTGACGTGAATATATATTGTTTTTTTTCAATTAATATGATAAAATATTTACCGAATTCATTTATTGAGGTAAAAATATGCACATTTTTGACAGTCACGTTCATATATATCCGGACAAGATCGCGGCGAAGGCGGCGCATAACGTAGGAGAGTTTTACGGCATCGAAATGGACTTCGACGGCAAAATATCGACCCTTCTCGAGGACTGCCGCGAGTCCGGGATTGAGAAGTGTCTCGTTCACTCCGTCGCCACGACTCACGACCAGGTGCCGAAGATCAACGACTTCATCAAAGCGAGCGTCGACTCTTCAAACGGCAAGTTCATCGGTTTCTGCACCCTTCATCCCTCGATGAGCGCGAAGGAAGTCGAAGCTGAGATCGACCGCGTGATCTCGCTCGGACTTCAGGGAGTCAAGCTACACCCCGACTGTCAGAAATTCGCGATCGACGACCCTCACGCGATGGAGATATACGAGATCATCGACGGCAGGCTTCCGATCCTTTTCCACACAGGCGACTACAGATACGATTTTTCGAACGCGGAACGCCTTCGCGCCGTGGCTCGCCGCTTTCCCCGTCAAAAGATGATCGGCGCGCACTTCGGCGGCTACTCCGACTGGGATCACGCGGTAAAGGTTCTCGCCGGACTTGATAACGTCTGGTACGACGAGTCCTCTTCCCTCGCCTTTATAACGCCGGACGAAGCGAAAAAATACATAAACGCCCTCGGTGAAGACCGCGTCTTCTTCGGCACGGACTACCCGATGTGGAGAGCGAAGGACGAGCTCGCCCTGTTCGATAAGATCGACCTCACAGACGAACAGAGAGAAAAGATTCTCTGGAAGAATCTGAACGAGTTTTTGGATCTGGGGGTCGAGTGATAACAGTCAACCGTAAATCATTAACAGAAAAGCCCGTCACGGGCTTTTTTCTTTATTTAGTATGATATTTCTATTTAGCTCATCTAAAGATGTTAAATAATTATTCATTTTGGTAATATAGTATTGCATTATTTAGAATTATATGATATAATATGGATGCCAAACAAGAATAGATAGTTTTACGACAGCCTTTTGCCTAAGCAACAATACACAGACGATTTTTACATAAAGGAGCGTTTAAGATGAACATTCAACAAAATCAGATCATTCTAAAAGACGTCCACTGCCCTTACTGCGGTGAAAACGAAGCGTTTCTGATCAGCGAAAAGAAATCATCCGTATTCAGTCTGAATCTGCCGCCGGCATACGGGCTGAAATTTCTTCTTTCACTTATCTATCTGTCGATAGTTCATATCTTTATCAACGGATTCAAGTATTTTGAATTCACTAAAAAAACCGAATATGCAAGATACGGTTTCTGCCCCAAATGCGGAAACACTTATCCCGCAAACGCGCCCGCCGAAATTGTTGAAGAAGTAACGAATCCGCGATTCTGCAAGATCAGAAAGAACAAAGCCGTCACCGGTCTCTGCAGAGGTATTTCGGAGTACACGGGGATCTCTTTGCTGTGGATAAGGATCGTTACGTTTATGTACAGTCTCACGGTAGTCGGAGCGTTCATCTATTTTCTTGTCGCGGCTTGCGTACCCGCAAAAGAGGATATTGAGAGCGGCGAGATACACGAGAGAGTTTTCAAGGCGGCGGAGAAAGGTAAAGGAAGAGTCCTTCTCGGTCTATGTAAGGGGTTCTCAAACTATACGGATATCCCGGTCGCATGGATCCGTTTTCTCGCTATTATTCTGATATTTGCAGTTTTCCCCGTTATTCTCTATCTTGTTTTCGGAACCGTATGCGTTAAAAATAAGACCTTCCGGCTCGGAAGAAAAGGTGAGGGTAAAGTATTCTTCGGTATTTGCAAAGGGTATTCCGAATATGCCGATATGCCGCTTTGGGTAGTAAGAGTTACGGCTGTTATCTTCGGGCTCACCGTTATATGCGCGATAGCATATCTGGTTGCAGGTATAATACTGAAGAAAAAGGAAAAACAAAATGGCGCAGTATAACAAACCTTCTGCGTGGGGCGGAAAGCAGAATTTCTCCGGCGCAAAGGCTTCCCCATGGAATAAGCCTAAGTCTCCGGAAATAACAGCCGAAGATATCAAAGATGACGTCTTGACGCCGGAATCCGACGTTGATGAAACAAGCCCCGATACAACCGCTTCAGTTGAAAACAACGAGATTCAGGAGCAGTTGACGGAGCAGGAAAGCGAAGAGACCGTAGCTGAAGGAGCGGAAGACGCGTCGGATGGGACGGACGAAGACAAAAACGAAGAGCCAGCGGATAAGAAAAAAGAGCCTTCTCAGTCAAAAAAGAACGGTTCTGCCCGCACGATTATCATAAGCATCATCTCCGTACTGCTCATAGCTGCGTGTATTGTCGGAGCGTTATTATTGATAAATAGGAACGGCGAGAGCGGCGACCGGGCAGCGATCGATTCCGTTACCGCAGAGACAGAAGACGTTACGGAAGTCGCAACAGAGACCGCCGTCCCGGAAGAGAGCGAGCGTGACTTTTCGGAATACACGGGATTCTGGTATGGAAACGGCGGGTACGGCAAAGAACTCGAGATAGTAAGCATCTATAAAGACTCCCTTACTTTCAACTATAACTGTTACGACCTTTTTTCTCTTGACGTCGCAAAAGCGCATTTTGACGGAACACGCGCGGATTTCGACACGACAGTCGACGAGAGAAAAGGCGACAGAATAAAAGGATACGTAACTTTAGAGGACGGATCGGTAATACTCGATATCACATACACCGATCAGCCGGATAAATATCCAGCAGGAACCTACTCCTTCAACGAACGCTCAGATACGTCTCTTATGTTCCCCGACGATACGCCTTTATGGGCAACGGCATATTATGATTTTCTCTTTGATTCTAATGCAAAGCTCCCCGACCTGGCTCATGACCAAATAGCGCTTTTATATATTGACGATAACGACGTTCCTGAGCTTTGGATCAATTGGTTGCCGGAAAGAGCAAACAATGCGACGAATTTAGTATGCACGTTCGACGGAAAAGATGCTGTTATAAAGGACATCGGCGCGAACGCAGGAACGTTTCTTTATATGGAACGCACAGGTCTGTTCAAGTCTCAGGATACCGAGTACTCCGCCTACGGGTATGAAATATACGAGACCGTTTACAAAATCGCAGACGGGAAGATTGAAGCGATCGGCAGAGGAAGCTTTTTGAGCCTGCCGGATAACGGCGGGCACGACGTGGGCGAATACGCTGACTTCGAATGGGAAGGCTCCGCCGTCGATGAAAAAACGTATAGCGAATCGCTTGGAAAAGTATTCGATCAATCGAAAAGCGTTCAGATAAACGAGTATATGTTCAATCGTTCTGAACTTGAGGATTATTTAGTAAAGCTCGGAGCTGAAAAAAGAGAACGTCAAACCGAAGAGACAACGACGCAGACTGCCTTGAATTACGAAGAGCATCCCGTCGAGCCGTACATGGTAAGGGTCACGGTGGACGACCTCAATATCCGCTCCGGTCCCGGCACAGATTACCCGATTTCAGGTCACATCACCGATCGCAGTGTATACACGATCGTCGCCGAATCGTACAACAGTATGATGTCGGGCAGATGGGGAAAGCTCGCCTCCGGCGCGGGTTGGATATTCCTCGAGTATACCGAGAGGTACGATGAGGGCAACAGCTATCCCGGAGGTCTCGGCGACGACGGTTTAGACCCTGCCCATGATCCATTTCCGTTCACTGAAGAAACAAGCATTTCAGGACTTACTTACTATATTCCCAACGGTTTCACAATAACAGACGAATATACCCACGGAAACACAACATCGCACGTATTCTACTCTGCAGTTTTAGACATGGAGATTACAGTTGACGAAATGATCGGCGTAGATTCGGCAAGCGAATACTCGAATTTCTACACATATTTTCTGAGTTATCCAACTATTACCAATCTTGTTTCGAAGGTGCCCGGAAAGATCTTTATTGCCAGCGGATATACGGACAGTTCAGAATCTACTGTTTTCTATGATCAAATACACATAGCGTCTCAGAATAAGCTATACGCGTTCTATATGACGTTTCCCGGTTCAAGCAGGGATCCTTATGCAAATAGTATATGCAATTTGATCGCAGAATACTACGATGATAATTTCTCATATTGAGCAAAAACGCGTCTTTGTCAATAGACAAAGACGCACTTTTGTTTGGTGGAGACGACGGGAATCGGTCTCGCCGCGACCTGCGCGGCTCGGTCTTCCGCGGCTCTCGACAGTCCCCCGGACTGTCGATTCACTACCGCTCCCCTTCGATTCCCTCCATCTCATTACGTCAAAATCAAAAGCCCGCATATAGCGGGCTTTTGATTTTGGAGCAGGCGACGGGAATCGAACCCGCACTATCAGCTTGGGAAGCTGAAGTTCTGCCACTAAACTACGCCTGCGCAAATAGT
>CADBTH010000098.1 GCA_902797495.1 uncultured Ruminococcus sp. | reverse complement strand
TTTTTTGTCGGGCTTCGAGAGGGACACGTTGTTTCTTTCGAGCTTTTTCATCAAAAACGGGAGATAAAGGGTCGGCACGACGAAGTAGCCGTCCTGCCCCTTTTTCGTCTTGTCGGAGCAGAGGACTCTGACCTCGTGCCCTTCGGACTTCAATTCATTGATGAGATTCAGACAGGCGAGCGTTGTGCCGTTGTTGGGTTCGCCGAGAACGTCGGCGACGATGCAGACTTTCATATAAGGTTTCCTTTCCGATGCCATCGGGCTAACGTAAAATACGGTCCGTTTGCGTTTCGTACCGTATACATTTTATATTTCCGACGCCGAAAAGTAAAGATAATGATGAGCGGAGCGAATCTCTTAAAACAAGACGCGTCTCAACCGCGGTGAGAGAGGTCTCCACCAGAACGGGAATTTCCCGCAGCCGCAGGGTTTTTGAGCCCGCCTGACGAAAAAACGCACCGGGTGCAAAGCCCGGTGCGGCAATTTCGGATATACCTTTATCTGATCACAAAATAAAGCACGACCGCGGCGGCGGCGAGCAGTCCGTTCAGCGCGAGGAAGATCACGGCGAACTTATTGTCGTTCGCGGTATTTTTGATCTTTTTCTTTTTCATGCCGGTCGCCTTCGCGAGGATATACTCCTCGAAGTTTTTGCCGCCAGTCACGTTCTTTGAGAGAAGCAGGCAGAGCTTATAGTTCAGCTCGATGAAATACATGGAGGCGGTTTTTCTCACCGATTTGATATCTTTGTATCTGAAGGTCACGGTCTTGTCGGGGTTCTCGTCTACGCTGACGATCTCGTCATCGTAAAAATACGCGTTGATCGGGGGAGTTTTTCCGCCGCGCGAATACTTCACCTTTTCGAGCGATTTTTTCGCGTCGGAATTATTTTTGAAAAAGAAGAAGAGCGACGCCGCGAACATCACCGCTATCGCGATCGTGAAAACGAGATCCGTCTTACCCCACAGAATGACGGCGACGGCGAAGAGCACGGCGCAGTAGATGAAATATGCGACGCTCAACACCGCGTTCCTTCTGCAGAATACGGTTCTGTAAAAGTCGCGGTATACCCACTCGCTATCCTCCTCGTGACACTCGAAATCGGCGGTCCTCATAGGCTCGGGACTGCTGTGGGTCTCGGTAATTATAACTTCTTCCGGCTCGATCTTTCTGATCTCGTCCATATAATTCACCTCTCTTTTCTATAATTATACCACGCTTTGCGGAAAAGTAAAGACTCTTTTCACCCGGCCGTCACATTCTTTCAATAATGCTTTAAGGAAACGCGGCTAAAATAAAGCCACAGAAGCAAAGAAACAGGGCGTGACGGAAAGGAGCAGGATATGAAATTTTTAAAAAAACATATTTTCGGGATAATGGCGTCGTTCGTTCTGACGGTCTTCACGGTCTACGCGCTCCTCGACGCGTTCGTAATAGTCAGGAGCTACGGAGCGGCGACGGGAGCGACTTATCAGGCGCAGACGGCGGCATCGGAAGAGACGGCGGAAGAGACGGCGGAAGAGTCTGAGGTGCAGACGGCGTCCGACCCCGTCGTGACGGAGAACGGCTACGAGTCCGACTCCGTCAGCGTGACTTTATCCGAATACAGGTATCTCGGCACGACGATCCACGTCGCGGATATCACGGTCTCAGACCCGGGACAGCTCCTGACCGCCTTCGCCGACGACACGTACGGGAAGAACGTCAAGGACGAGACCTCGTCCATCGCGGAGGCGAACGGCGCCGTCATCGCGATAAACGGCGACTTCTACGGGTCGAGGAACACGGGCTACGTCATAAGGAACGGAGTCCTCTACAGAGACGTTTCTGCGGGTAACGAGGACCTTGTCATATGGTCGGACGGCTCGTTCGGGATAATCGACGAGGACGAGGTCACGGCGGAAGAACTGCTCGAGGCGGGCGCATACCACGTCTTCTCATTCGGACCGTCTCTCGTCGAGGACGGGGAGGTCACCGTCACGGCGAACGACGAGGTCGGACGCGCAAAGGCGTCGAATCCGCGCACTGCGATCGCGGTAACGGACGACGGTCACTATCTCTTCATCGTCAGCGACGGCAGAACGGACGGCGAGGAGGGGCTCTCCCTCTTTGAGCTCGCCGAATTCGCAAAGAGCCTCGGGGCGGCCGTCTGCTACAATCTCGACGGCGGCGGCTCGTCGACGATGTATTTTATGGGAGAAGTCATAAACGATCCGGTCAGCGGAAGAGGTTCGGGAGAGAGGAGCGTGAGCGACATTGTATACGTCGGGAAATAAAGCAACGAACGTAAAGACCGCAGTCTACGTCGCGCTGTCCGTGTTCGTCGCCGCCTTCGGCGCGGTGTACGAGGCGTTCAGCCACGACGTCTGGTCGTACTTCATGGTCTACGCATTCGCGCCGCCTCTCGCCCTCGGCGCGCTCCCCTCGGCGCTCCTTCGCGGCAGGGAAGAGAGGGTCGGAAAGACCGCCGCGAAGCTCTGGCGCGCCGCGATAGCCTTTCTGACCGTCGGTATGATCTTCGCCGGTATCATCGGGATCTACGGCTCGGACTCGTACTTCACGAAGTATTACTTCATTGCCGCCTCCGCGCTATCCCTCCTCGCCGCCGCGGCGCAGCTGGCTTTTCGTATAAAAAACAAAAAATAAGGGGCTCGGAATGAGCCCCTGTTTTTATAGAGATTGTTTGTGAAAAACTATCGTACTAAGCGTTATTCTTCGCCGTTGTTATCGAAGCTATGAGGAGCGTTCTTATTTTAGAACATTGAGAGTGTGCTTTATCATATTCCTCTTTTGAGATAATACCGGCGTCATAAAAAACGTCGAGCCAATAATCGGTTTCATAGCATTCCTTAAGAGAGATCTGAAATTTGTTGATAAAATCCGCCTTGCTGGACGCATAATTAGCTTCATGTATATTTGCGCCGATACTGGTTCCGCTGCGAAGCAGTTGATTAATTATAGTAGTGGCTTTTCCGCGCCTTTTCATGACGTCGCATAATTTGATCACGTCAACGGCGAATTCTTTTGACAGCGTTACTAATTGATTGTCAGCCATGTTTTGCTCCTTGAGAATGAATTGACGCTTTGCGTCATGAATTGCGCGTCAAGACGCGCATGATTTCTCGCTTCGCTCCGTGAATTGAATCGCGCCTTAATGCCCCGACCCGATCCCCGCGAACCGCGAAGGGGTTCGCCGGGGACCCCGGAAGGGGCAATTCATGCCGTAAGGCAATTCATGTGCCGCAGGCACAATTCATGCGCCTCGGGCGCGATTCATTGCGCGCTATGCGCGCAGATAATCCGATCCATCTTTCAGCCCTTCGAAATCTCTCTGTCTGAGGACTTCGAAGACCGCGACGGCGACGGTGTTGGAGAGGTTGAGACTGCGCAGGTTTTCCCTCATCGGGAGTCTGACGCAGCGATCGATATTTTCCTTCAGAAAGTCCTCGGGCAGACCCTTCGTCTCCTTGCCGAAGACGAGATAGACCTTGCCGGGATACGCGACCGAGGTATACGCCCTCGGCGCTTTCGTCGTGAAGCAGTAGAAGTCGGCTCCCGGATTCTTTTCGAAGAAATCGTCCAGCGAGTCGTAGTAGTGTATCTCGAGCTTGTCCCAGTAGTCGAGTCCTGCGCGCTTGAGGTTTCGGTCGGTGATCTCGAAGCCGAGCGGGCGGATGAGATGGAGCGCGGCTCCGGTCGCGGCGCAGGTGCGCGCGATATTTCCCGTGTTCTGCGGTATCTCGGGCTCGTGAAGGACTATGTTAACGTCTGCCATGTCTGTCTCCTTGCGCTTTATCAAGAACAAGTATACAGCAAATCGCGGAAAAATCAAGCGAATTTTTATCCGCTTAATCTTTTTTTAATTATAAACTGTAGAAATGGAGTCAAATATATGCTATAATATAAAAAATGTATAATGCGATAACTATGCAGATATAAGGGAGACAGTATGGCAAGTATTATTTCTAAGATATTCGGCACTTACAGCGATCATCAGATAAAGAAGATCATGCCGACGGTGAAGAAGATCGAAGCTCTCGCGCCCGAAATGGCAAAGCTGACGGACGCGGAGATGCTCGCGATGACGGGCAAATTCAAGGAACGTCTCGCGGCGGGGGAGACTCTCGACGACATTCTTCCCGAGGCTTACGCTCTCGTCAGGGAGGCGGCTGACCGCGTCCTCGGCAAGAGACCCTTCATGGTGCAGCTCATCTGCGGCGTCGTCCTTCACCAGGGGCGCATCGCGGAGATGAAGACGGGCGAAGGCAAAACGCTCGTCGCAGTCCTTCCCGCGTACCTCAACGCGCTCGAGGGCAAGGGCGTTCACATCGTCACGGTCAACGAATACCTCGCAAAGATCGGCTGCGAGGAGATGGGGCGCGTCCACGAGTTCCTCGGGCTGACGACGGGACTCGTTCTCTCCGACCAGAGCACGGAGGAGAAGCAGAAGGCGTACGCCTGCGACATAACGTACGGAACGAACAACGAGATGGGCTTCGACTATCTGCGCGACAATATGGCGACTTATAAAGAAAGAGTCGTTCAGCGCGGATTCAACTTCGCCATCGTCGACGAGGTCGACTCGATCCTCATTGACGAGTCGAGAACTCCTCTTATCATCTCCGGTCACGGCGACCGCGCGAACGACCTCTACGACAAGGCGAACGCGCTCGTCAAGACCTTCTCTAAGTACGTCATCAAGGAGATGGATACGAAGGTCGATTACGACGACGTGACCCAGGACTACATCGTCGACGAGAAGGCGAGAAACGCGACTCTCACCGCCTCCGGTATCAAGAAGGCCGAAGAGTTCTTCGGCATCGAGAATTTCTCCGCTCCCGAGAACTCGGCGATCTCCCACCACGTCCTGCAGGCGATCAAGGCGTACGGCGTTATGAAGCGCGACGTTGATTACATCGTCCGCGACAACGAGGTCTTCATAGTTGACACGTTCACCGGCCGCGTAATGCCCGGCAGACGTTACTCCGACGGACTACACCAGGCGATCGAAGCGAAGGAGAACGTCGCGATACAGAAGGAGAACCGCACCATCGCGACCATCACCCTTCAGAACTATTTCAGAATGTATAAGAAGCTCTCCGGCATGACCGGTACTGCTCTCACCGAGGAGGAGGAATTCCGCGAAATATACAACCTCGACTGCGTCGAGATCCCGACGAACAAGCCGATGATAAGGGTAGACCATCCCGACATCATCTTCAAGACGATAAAGGAAAAGGACGCCGCCGTCATCGAGCAGATAAAACGCTGCCACGAGAAGGGACAGCCCGTCCTCGTCGGTACGGTCTCGATCGATAAGTCCGAAGCTCTCTCGAAGAAGCTCCGCGCCGTCGGTATCCCTCACACCGTCCTCAACGCAAAGCACCACGAAAAAGAGGCGGAGATCGTCGCTCAGGCGGGCAAGCTCGGAGCTGTCACGATCTCCACGAACATGGCGGGACGCGGTACGGACATCATGCTCGGAGGAAACGCGGAGTTTCTCGCCAAGGTCGAGATGCGCCGCATGGAATACGACGAGGAGATGATCGCGCTCGCGACGGGCTCCTCGCAGTCGGTCTCGGAAGAAGTCATGGACGCGAGACGCGTCTTCCACGAACTCTACGACAAATACCGCGCCGAGATCAAGCCCCTCGCGGAAAAGGTGTGCGAGGCGGGAGGACTCTACGTCATAGGAACCGAACGCCACGAGAGCCGCCGCATAGACAACCAGCTCCGTGGTCGTTCCGGTCGTCAGGGAGACCCGGGCGAGTCGAAGTTCTTCGTGTCGTTCGAGGACGACCTGATGAGGATCTTCGGCGGCGACCGCGCTCTCTCCATCCTCAACCGCTTCAACCTCGAAGAGGGACAGCCCGTCGACGAAAAGCTCATGTCTCCCTACATCGAGAGGGCGCAGAAGCAGATCGAGGGCAGACACTTCAACGCCAGAAAGAACGTCCTCCAGTACGACGACGTCATGAACGAGCAGAGAAAGCTCATTTACGAACAGAGAAACGAAGTCCTGAACGGCGAAGACCTGCGCGACAAGATCGTTTCGATGATCGAGGACAACGTGAACTCCGCCGTCGACTCGTGCCTCCACGAGGAAGATACGGCAGTATGGGACATCGATGGACTGCGCACTAAGTACCTTGGGCTCCTGACGAAGCCCGACGACTTCGAAGACCTTTCCGGCTCAGCCAAAGAGGAGCGCGAGAAGATAAGAGAGACCCTTCTCAAGAGGGCGATGACTCTCTACGAGAACAAGGACGTCATCTTCGGCGCGGAGCGCATGAGAGAGGTCGAGCGCGCGATACTGCTCAGAAACGTCGACATCAAGTGGATGGATCACCTCGAGGCGATGGACGGCCTCATGGAATCGATAGGGCTCCAGGCGTACGCCCAGAGAAGCCCGATCTCCGAATACAGGATCTACGGCGGCGAGCTCTTCGATCAGATGGTCGACGAGATCCGCGACGACACCGTGCGCGGAGTGCTCTCCGTAGTTCCGAGAGAGAAAGTCGAAGAGAGAAAACAGGTCTACAAGATCGCCGGAACGACAGGCGGCGACGAGACGCTGAAGAAAAAGCCCGTAGTCAACAAGACCGCCAAGGTCGGCAGAAACGACCCGTGTCCGTGCGGATCCGGCAAGAAGTACAAGAAGTGCTGCGGACAGTAACGCTCCCGATTCGGAGTGAAAGGAGATAGATATGAGTATTTCCCTTATCACCGCCGGTTTTATCCTGCTTCTCAACCCCTGCGTATGGCTCTGGGACGTCCTTCCCGATTTTGTCGGCGCGATCCTCATAATGATAGGTATCAGAAAGATCGCGCTTCTGAGCGACTCATCGGAAAGGATGAATCTGGATCTTGCGGAGCTCGCCGTGCTCAGCGCGGCAAAGCTCGCCGCGGCGTTCCTCCTTCAGGGCGGCAGCGGAATGGCGAAGCTTCTTTCGTCGTTCGTCTTCGCGCTGCTCGAAGGTATATGCCTGCTTCGCCTCATCAAAGGCTCGTTCTCCATGTTCGAACTGCTTCAGATGAGATTCTGCGATCAGAGAGAGACCACTCCGTTCGTCTCGATGGAGAGCACGGGGAAAATGCTCTCGATCTACACGGTCGCAAGACTCGTTATCGGTTTCCTTCCCGAGCTCTCGGAGTTTTCGTCGCAGAACTATTCTTCCGACGTCGAGACGCGGGGCGGCGCGAAGTGGATGATGTACCTCGTGGCGGCGGCGGCAACGTTTATCGCGTTCGCGATAGTGACCGTCCTGTTCGTCAAAGCCATGAAAAAGCTCTCCGCGGACCGCGCGACAGTCAGAAACTCAGTCGCGGCGGCGGAGGAGATGAAGCGAGCCGACCTCTCCGAGTGGTACTCGAAGAAGTGGAGATTCTATAAGTATTTATTCGTCGCGGGATTTATCTTCTCGGTATTCGTCTATATCGACTGGATCGACTATTTCCCGAAGGTCATAACGGCGTCGCTCTTCTGTATGATATCGCTCTTCTGCGCCTCGAAGCCCTTCGAGCGCGTGCTCGCCGTCGTGACGAACGTGCTCTTCGGCGCCGCGTCTGTCATCAGCACCCTCGCGCTGTCGGCGTTCAGGAGCAACGGCGAATACGTCTCCGTGCTCACGGAAACGGTCAGATATGAGGACGAGACCGTAGTCGAGCAGAACGCGAACCGTCTCTCGCTCCTTCTTGCGAGAAACTCTGACGCTAAGGCGGACTACTATAAGATAACGGTCCTGCTCATAATCCTCGCCGCCCTCTTCTTCGCCTCCGTCATGCTCATGACCGAGCTCGTCCGCCGCCGCAGGCAGGCGGAGCTTGTCGAGACGAACAGAAAAGAGGCGAGAATAAAGAAGTTCCGCCGCGAGATGCTCATCGTAAGACTTCTCGCCGTCGGTGCGTCGGTATCCGCCGTCGCATATCCGCTCCTGAAGCCCTCGTTCCCCGAGATCAACGTCATCATGATCGTCTTCGGCGTCGCCTCGGCGATAGCCGCGAGCCTTGCCGACCTTGTCGACTGACGAAACTGAAAGCGCCTCTTTGCGGAGGCGCTTTTAATATTATTATATTTTTTGTTACAATATATTATTGTAATCGATCGATAATCGTGATACAATATAAAATGTATAAATGCGGCAACGCCGAACGGAGGATAGATATGGCTATTGACAGGACCGCCGATATGTCGAGCGAAATGAGAGCTAAGAGAAACCTTATGACGTCGTTCATCAGGGAAGTGGAGAAGGCCGTTGTGGGAAAGCACAACGAGATCGTTCTCCTCGTCTCGGCGATGCTCTCCGGAGGACACGTTCTGATAGAGGACGTTCCCGGAGTCGGCAAAACGACCCTCGCGTCAGCCCTTGCGAAGTGCGCGGGACTGAAATTCAGACGCGCGCAGTTCACCCCCGACGTTCTCGCTTCCGACATCACGGGATTCAATATCTACAACAGATCGAAGGAGACGTTCGAGTTCCGCGAAGGACTCGTCATGTGCAACATCTTCCTCGCGGACGAGATCAACCGCGCCTCGCCAAAAACGCAGTCGGCGCTTCTCGAGGCGATGGAGGAGGGTCAGGTGACGGTCGACGGCGTGACGTACCCGATACCGTCCCCGTTCATAGTCATAGCGACCCAGAACCCCGCGGGATTCGTCGGCACTTATCCGCTTCCCGAGGCTCAGATGGACCGCTTCTCGCTGAGGCTCTCCATGGGATATCCGAGCGTCGAAGAGGAGCTGAACATAATCCTCAGCAGAAAGGACTCGAATCCGCTCGACACGCTCGAGGCGGTCATCGGAGTCGACGACATAAAAGAGATCTCCGCTCTCACCGCCGGAATAGAGCTGCCCGCGGAAGTTTCGAGGTATATCGTCAAGCTCGTCGCGGCGACGAGAAACAGTCAGTACGTCTCCCTCGGCGCGAGCCCGAGAGCCTCCCTCGCCCTGATGAAGATATCGAAGGCTTACGCCTTCCTTCGCGGAAAGGACTACGTAACTCCCGAGGACGTCGCGGCGGTATTCAAGCCGGTCGTATCCCACAGGATAGTTCTCGGTCAGGAGGCAAGGCTTGCGGGAATGTCCGTCGCGGACGTTCTCGACAAAGTTTCGCGCGAGGTGGAAGTGCCGTACAAAAACGGCAGATGAGCCGCGCGGCGTGAGGAATTGAAATGAAACGAAAAGGAAACGCTAAACGGGGGTTCAGGCTGCTGCCCGGATGTATTCTGTACTTCGTCCTGCTCGCTTTTTCGATCGTCCTGACCCAGCTTCTCAGAAACTCCGCGTCCGCCGCGCTCTTTCTGTTCATCCTCGTGCTTCCGATAGTCTCTCTCATCCATTGCCTGATCGGCAGATCGGCGATACAGGCGTTCGTCACGTCCGACGCGTCGAAGACGGAGAAGGACCGCCCGCTCGAGTACGAGATAAGGATACTCAATTCGTCCTTTCTCTCGTTCCCGTTCGTCGAGGCGGTGCTGAGCGAGCCCGGAACGAACTCGCAGAGATGCACGAAGAAAAAGATGATCCTCTCCCTCGTTCCCTACGGCGGCTACAACGTAAAGAAGACGGTCAGCTTTAAGTACAGAGGGCTCTACGAGATCGGGGTCGACAGTCTCTACATAAGCGATCTGTTCAGATTCTTCGCGATACGCGCGGACATGGAGAACTACACCGCCGTCTCCGTCTTTCCGAGAAGGATGGCGATAGTAGACGACAGAGGAAGATCGGACACGGACGTGCCGTCCGCGAAGCAGAGGAACGATATCACGGCCGAGAAGACGGAAGTGGCCGATATCAGGGACTACGTACCCGGGGACTCCATCAGAAGCATCCACTGGAAGCTCTCGTCGAAGACCCAGGATATAAAGGTCAGGCAGTACAGCAGCGCCGAGAACAGACACACGTATGTTTTCTGCGATCTGGCGGAGGCGGCGGAGCCTCCGAAGAAAAAGGACGCGTCCGACCTGTACAAAAGTCTGAGGCGCGCGATCGAGGAAGAAAACAAAAAAGAAAAGAAAAAGAAACTGCGCCGCGCGATCTCGGAGAACGCCGCGAAGGACGACGCACCGTCAGACGACGCGCCTCCCGCCGCGAGCGCCCGCGAGGAGCGCCGCCGCGCGCGGATGGCGAAGCGCAGGAACAGGAAATACAACAGAAACGTAAAGACCGGCATGGACGAAAAAGAGGCGGAGACGATAAGGTCGATCGACGAGCTTATCAGCTCCACCGCGAAGAAGAGCCGAAAGGACAGAACGAAGGACGAGGACGCCGCGTCTCAGACGGAGACGCCTGCCGCCTCCGCCGACTCCGCGTCCGAGACCGAGAGCGACCTCAAGCGCATCCTCGAGCTGACCGGTATACCGGGCGAGGAGGAAGACCTTGCCGCGAAGTATTTCGGCGGAAGAGTCAGACCCGACTTCGAGGAGGAGTACAACGAGTACTGCTCCGACGTCGTCGTCGAAATGACTCTCGCCGCGATAGACGCGGAGCTGCAGGAAGGCAACGTCTGCACGGTCGCCTGGTTCGACAGCCGCGAAGAGCGCGGCGTATACGTCGCGACCCTCAACGGGATCGCGGACTGCGAGGAAGTCTTCACAAGGCTCTCCGTCGTCCCGTGCGCTCCCGCGGGCTCTTACGTGACAAAGCTCTCGTCCGTCGTCGGCGAGACGTCGAACGTCAGAATAAAGATCGTAACTTCGAATATCGATCCGCAGAGCGCCGCTGAGATCAGAGCGCTCCCCGCGAAGTTCGGCGGTGCGGGGACGGGATGCAGTCTCGAGACGCTCGTCTTTTCGCCCGCGCTCAAGTACGAGGACCCGTCGCTCCGCGCGGTCTACACGTCTGACGTGTGCGCGGAGTTCTCAAGATGCGGCATAACGCCCCGTCTGCTCGCAGAGGGCGCGGACGGCACGGGCAAGCCCGTTTTCGTGGCGGCCGCGTAACGATTTGAAAATATAACGAAAGGAGGTACCGCGATGAGGTCGGGCATTAAAGACAAGCTGTCGAAGCTCTTCGGTAAAAAGAGTGCGAGAGTATACCCCGACAGCGTCGAAGAGAAGATATACTACGCCCCGGAAAAGGGAATAGGCAGATCGGCCGAAATCGTCGGTATCGTCTTTCGGGGACTGACCGTGTTCTGCGCAGTCTACGGCATGATGCATTTTCTGTATCAGGCGGTCGGACTCTACAAGGTGAACGCGGATTCGAGATTTTTCTACCTGTCCGCGTGGTTCATGGCGGCGATATCGCTCGTCTTCTCCATGCTTTCCGCCGCGGCGGCGTACAACAGGATAACGAGAGCGGCGGTGCCGCTCGTCTCGCTCGGAGCGATCGCGCTCTTCGCCGCGCTCGAGGGAAACCCGATAACGCTCGCGGAGAACACCGTCAGACGCTTTTACAACGGCGTCGTCGAGGGGCTCGTCTCGTCCGGATACTCTGACGCGGCCTCTTACTCCGCTCCCGGCGAGTACGCCTTCGGGGACAGCGTCCTGCTGAAATGGAGCGTCGTCCTCTTCGCCGCCCTCTTCGCATTCCTCTTCTACTTCTCCGTGTCGAAGAAGACGAGGTGGCCGCTCTTCGCGCTCACCCTCGGCGTCGTTGTCGTTCCGGTCTTCTTCTTCAATATATCGAAGGGCAACTTCGGCTTCGCGCTGATCGTCGCCTCAGTCGCCGCCTTCATTTCGATGAGGATCGTCGACAGAAGGTACGGAGGCGCGCTCGAGAAGAAGATGGCGCGGAAGAGGACGAGAGAAGAAAAAAGAAAGGCGAGGGCGGAGCGAAGAAACGGGAAAAAGCTCGCGAAGCTGCGCTTGAAGTCCGTCGCGGACAGAGTATATAATACGGCGATAGACGCCGAGATGGGAGAACGCCGCGCGAAGATGGCAAAGCGTTCTGTCATAAAGAAATCCAAGCAGGACGAAAAGGCGGCGCGCCGCCGCGCCCGCCGCGAGGAAAAAGCGGCGCGTCTTGCGGAAAAGGCGAAGAAAAAGGAAGAGCGCAAAGCTCTTTCGGAGATGCCGCGCGAGGAGCGTATCGCCGCAAAGCGCGGGAAGCGAGAGGCAGAGCTTGAAGAGTACCGCGCCCTCAGACGAAACCGCGCCGCATCCGGCTTTGCCGCGGCGGCGGCGATAGTTCTTTCGGCGATCGCCGCGTTCATCCCGTTCGCCCTGTCGAAGAAGCCCTTCAAAAAGATATCCTTCCTCGACGAGCCGATAAAGAACGTGCGCACCGCCGTCACGGACTTTCTGATGGGCGACAGCGTTGATCTTACGAAAAACCCGTACGGAAAGTACGAGAACTTCCACTACGAGAATCTCAACTTCGACGCAAGAGAATACGCCGGCATACAGATATTCAGAGTGGAAGCTCCGGCGAAGTTCCCCGTGTTCCTTAAGAGCAGGACCGCGCTCGACTACGACAATCAGAGAAGCAGATGGTCGTACGCCTCGGGCGACGTCGTGCTTGAGATGAACCGCCGCTTCGGAGGGAACTTCACGCCCGATATTATCACGAAAAACGCCTATTCGTACCTCTATCCGATATCGGCGGAATACCCCGAAAAGGGCAGTACGATCGCCCTCAACGGATACGGATTCCTCGTCGAGCAGGTGCACGCGCTTCGCATAAACGGCAAGTGCGGCATACTCCTCGTCCCGAGCGTGATGAATCCCGATATCGGCGTTCTCAAATACGATTCGATGGAAGAGGCGTCCTCACGCTACAGCGCGTTCTACGACGGCGTATACACGTCGCGCCATTTCGGGCCGCTCCCCGAGGACGGCTCATTTGAAAACGGATACAGCACCGTCTCGTACGTATACGACATGAGACGGAGCGATATGTCCGACGTGCTCGAATCGGAAAAGGCCGCGCTCGACCTCGCGTACTCCCTCGCTCTGAGAGCGGAGGACGGCGAGGAGGAGGACGCGCTCCTTTCCGAGTATATAAAGACCGCAAGAGACCTTCCCGTCTACAACAATATCGGCGAGAGGTACTTCGGCGAGATGTCGCGCGGCGAGCGTTCGGACTTCCGCGAGGCGATAGAGCTCGAACACGAATACAGAGATTACGTATACGAAACTTACACGACCGTTCCTGACGAAGTTTCGTTCAGATCCCTTGCGAACACGATCGTTGCCGCCGCAGAGGAACGCCGAGGCTCCGATCATCTGACGAGATACGAGACCGTGATGGCGATCGTCGATCATCTCGAAGGATTCGAATACAGCCTGACCCCCACCGCGCCGTCCGACCCGAAGCGCCACGTGCTCGAGGCCTTCCTTTTTGAAACGAAGGAAGGGTACTGCGCCCACTTTGCGACCGCGGCGACGGTGCTTCTAAGAGAGCTCGGGATACCCGCGAGATATACCGAGGGCTACCGCGTTGACGGCTGGTACACGGCGGGCGGCCGCGGGATTGCGGACAGATACCGCGCGGACGTCCTCGACGAGAACTCGCACACCTGGGTCGAGGTCTACTTCGACGGAATAGGTTGGATACCCTTCGAGGTGACGAAGTCCTTCTCGGAAGGGCTCTACGACGACCCCTCGTCCAACGACGCCACGAAGGCGCCGGACGAGGAAGAGTACGTCGTTCCCGACACGGTCACGCCGCCTCCCGAGGAAGCGGAGACCGAGCCGGAGGAGGAGATCCACTCGGCGACCCTGTCGACGGCGGAGCACCTCTGGATGGTATTCAAACAGTATCTTAAGATCATACTGATCGTCCTCGCCGTACTCATCGCGGTCCGCGTTGCGATAAAGATCGTAAAGCGGTTCGGCGACGACAAGGTCAGACGGCGCGCCGACCGAATCAGGGACGCGAAGGAAGAGGATCACTACAGATCGCACGACACCGACAACAGAGCGGAGGCGAAGTATCTCATCGACTCGCTCTTCATGATCTTTGACACCTTCGAGATCGGCCCCGAAAAGGGAGAACAGCTCTCGGAGTTCGCCGCAAGGCTGAGGCGCGAGTACGTCGGGCTCTCGTCCGTCGACCCCGAGGAGGTCATGAGATGCGTTCTGAAGGAGGAGTACGGACACGGACTCACCTACACCGAAACGTACACCCTCGCCTCGTACCTCGAGGACGTCATAAAGACGGTCTACACGGGCCTTTCGAGGACCGATAAGATAAAATACAGATATATAAAACACGTCATTTGATCAAGGAGAAAACGGTGAGAGAAGATATTTCATCGAACGACCTCGCTTATCTCGGCGACAGCGTTATAGAGCTTCTCGTAAGACGGGAGCTCGTCGGCGGAGCGCGCCGCGTCGCGCACCCGTCAGACGTCGCGGTCGGTTACGTCAGCGCCGCCGCGCAGTCCGACGCCCTCGCAAGGATCGAGGACGTCCTTACCGAAGAGGAAGCGGACGTCTACAGAAGAGCGAGAAACAACTACCACACCTCGAACGTGCCGCGCAGCGCGACCGCGCTCCAGTACAGAAGATCGACCGGATTCGAGGCGGTGTTCGGCTACCTGTATCTCAAAGGGGATACGGAGCGCGTCGAAGAACTGTTTAAAACAGCCTACGGGCAGGAAATAAAAGATTGAAAGGATTTTGAAATGACAAACATCGCAATACTCGGCTTCGGAGTAGTCGGAAGCGGTATCGCCGAGGTTATAGGCAGAAACGAACTTCCCATAAGACGTATGACGTCAGATACTATCAACGTAAAGTATATCCTCGACAAGAGGGATTTCCCGGATTCACCGTACGGCGACCGCGTCGTAAAGGACCTGACCCAGATCGTGTCCGACCCCGAGGTCTCGGTCGTCTGCGAGGCGATGGGAGGAGTCCATCCCGCGTACGAATTCACCATGGCGTGCTTCACGGCGGGAAAGAGCGTCGTCACGTCGAATAAGGAGCTCGTTGCGAAGTGCGGAGCCGATCTCATGAACGCCGCTAAAAAGCACGGAGTCCACTACCTCTTCGAGGCGTCCGTCGGCGGCGGCATCCCCGAGATACGCTCCATGAGAACGAGCCTTGCAATGGATACCGTCCTGAAGATCGACGGCATCATGAACGGCACGACGAACTATATCCTGACGAGAATGAAGAACGACGGCATCTCCTTCGACGAGGCGCTGAAGGAGGCGCAGAGCCTCGGTTACGCGGAAGCGAATCCGACGGCCGACGTCGACGGCTTCGACGCGCAGAGAAAGATCATCATCCTCTCCGCGGTCACGACCGATATGCTCGCCTCCGAGGAGCAGGTCTACACCGAGACCATGAGAAACGTATCCGTCATGGATATGGACGCCGCGTCCCGCTGGGGAGGAACTGTCAAGCTGATCGGCAGCTTCAGAAACCTCGGCGACAAAATGAGCCTCTACGTCTGCCCGAGATTCGTCTCCTACAGCGACCCGATCTCAAGCATCGACGACGTTTACAACGGCATCAAGCTCACCCTCGAAATGACGAGCGACGTCATGTATTACGGCCGCGGAGCGGGCAGCTACCCCACCGCGAGCGCGATGGTCTCCGACGTCGTATCGATAATGACGGGCGCGGTCAAAGCCGAGCTCCATATGAGATGGCACAAGGCGGCGGAGGACTTCGTCGTTCCGTTCGACGACCTCACCTTCTCCTACTACGTCAGAACTCAGTGCGACAGCTGCCGCGACGCGATAGAGAACGCGAAGCTGATGATCGGCGACGTGAGAGAGCTGTCCGGCTCTCCCAAGGGGTATGCCGAGTTCGTCACGGGCGGCGTAAAAGAGAGTGACATGAAGAAATATATCTCCTCCGGCTCGCTCGGAAAAGTCGAATCGCTCATCAGAATACTCGACTGAGAATTCATAAAGAAGACCCTCCCGCATAATTATGTACGGGAGGGCTTTTTTATGGAACGAAGAGAACTTGTGACGGGAAGAGCGTCTTACGCGAACTCCCGTAAACGAAAGAACTTTTCCGAGTCCGCGCTCTTTACGCTCGGCCTCGCATTTATTATCGTCTACTTCGCCGGGCTCTTCTTTGCCTCCGGGGCGGACGTCGGCGCCTCGCCTGACGCCGTCGCCGTCATGGCTAGACAGGAGGAAGGGGAGCGCGGCATATGGGACGTCATCGAGGACGGACTGAGGGACGTCTTTGACGCGGAGGATACCGAAAAGTGAGGCGGGGGCTGCTTCTGAAAATATGCGCCGCCGCCGTCGTCCTGTACCTCGCGCTCTCGGTCGTCCGAGGCGCGGAATACCTCCTGCTGACAGCGTGCGCCGTCCTGATCCACGAGGCCGGACACGTCGCGGCGGCAAAGGCCCTTCGCGTACCCTTCGTCAGAGTGAGAGGGTCCCTCGTCGGCTTCTCGCTGAAATTCGATTTTTCCGCGGTATCCTACTTTAAGGAGTTTTCGGTCTGCGCCGCCGGAGCCGCGGCGAACGTCGCCGCATGCGCGCTCTCTTTCCTGCTCGCAGACGGCCGCGGAGCGCACTTCGTCTTCTTCATCTTCTCAAACCTCTCACTCGCCGTATTCAACCTCCTCCCCATCTCCCCGCTCGACGGAGCGGGTATGCTCTCGTCCCTCCTCTCCCTCATCGTCAGCGCGCGATCGGCGGAGCGTATCTCGTCCTTCGTCTCCGCAGCTTTCAGCCTCGCCTTCTTCATCTTCTGCACATACGTCCAGATGAAGATCGGAGTCAACTTCTCCCTCCTCTTCATCTCCGTCTACCTTATCTATAATACCGCAAAGAATGCAGGTATCATACAAAAGGCGCCGTAAGACAGGGGACAGACCCCTGTCTTACGGAATTCTTATTTTCCGGCTTTCTTGAAAGAAAGCCTCGGCAAAGAACTTTTGATTGCGGACGTTTATTCAAGCGTCCGTGTTTTTAACGAAGACATAGAACCGTCCCCTGTCTTATATACCATTTTCAACAAAAACGTCCCCGCCGAATTGTGCCGTTTGCCGAAATCCCCCCGAGCCTATTGACACTTTAATCTATCATCTGTAAACTATATTCGGAACGCCGGTCACTTATATTAGTCTTTTGAGCGAAAAAAGTTCAAAGACACAGAACCGTCCCCTGTCTTATGGCCTAGAAAATGAGGTATCAAATGAAAAAATACGTTATTGCTATCGCTATTATTGTAAATTGCTTCCTGATTTTTGGATGCTCTCAAAAAACTGCGAACGGCTTGAATCAAACTACTGATGACAACTTTGAATATGTGATTTCAGACAAAGACTTTGATTCCGAAGAACTGGGTGTCAATATAACTAATGAGATTAAATTAAACTATGTTGATAGCCCAAAAGACGCTGAAATCATAACAGGAATGATATTTAAAAAATATCAAGATCAAGGATTTTTTCCTAATTTCAAACTGCAACGGATCTGTTATTATTCTACATCGGGAATTTGGATCGCTACTTTTTATGAAGATCCAAATAGGGATGCAACAGATTACACCATTGGGCCTGAATGTAGTATCGCGATAAAGGATACTTCCGAGTTGATCGGGGTTTGGGTAAATGAGTAATTCAGGTGATGCCTATACGTCTTGACATACGTTCGACTCGAGCAAGGTGACGGGACGCTTTATAAGACAGGGGACGGTTCTGTGTCTTAACGAAGTCCATAAAGAAGCACGCCCCCGGCGGGAAACCGCCGGGGTCATTTGCTTATAAAGTTTTTGAAAAGGGGCTCAGGGGAAAAACTTTTTTCAAAAAGTTTTCCCCCGCAAAAAAACAGCGCCGTGAATCTCACGGCGCTGTTTAAATATCTTCAGTTCGCTTTCTTTCTCTTCGCTTCGTCCTTCAGCCTCAGCTCGGTGTCGAGGATCCTCTTGCGGAGCCTGAGGTGGTGGGGAGTGACTTCCATCAGCTCGTCCTCGGCGATGAATTCGATCGCCTGCTCAAGACTGAATATCTTCGGCGGAACGAGGCGGAGCGCTTCGTCCGCGCCGGAGGAACGGATCGCGGTGAGGTGCTTCTTCTTGCACACGTTCAGAGCGATGTCCCCGATCTTCGGGTTCTCGCCCACGATCATACCCTCGTAGACTTCCGTCTGAACGCCGATGAACATAACTCCTCTGTCCTGCGCGTTGAAAAGACCGTAGGAGGTCGACTCACCGGCTTCGGAAGCGACGAGAGATCCGGTGTAGCGGAGCGTTATGTCGCCTTTGTAAGGCTGATATCCGTCGAATACGGAATTGATGATGCCCTCGCCCCTCGTGTCGGTGAGGAATTCGCTCCTGTAGCCGAACAGACAGCGCGCGGGGATAGAGTATTCGATCTTCATTCTCGAGCCGGACGGGGTCATCTCGAGAAGGTCGCCCTTTCTCGCGGAGAGCTTCTGAATGACCGTGCCCTGATACTCTTCGGGAACGTCGATGTAGACGCGCTCCATCGGCTCGCACTTGACTCCGTCGATCGTCTTGTAAAGAACGTGGGGAGTCGAACAGCAGAGCTCGTAACCTTCGCGGCGCATAGTCTCGATAAGGATGGAAAGATGCATCTCGCCGCGTCCGGAGACCTTGAAGGAATCGGTCGTCTCGCCGTCCTCAACTCTGAGGGAAACGTCGCGAAGAGTCTCCTTGTAAAGGCGCTCCCTGATCTGACGGGAGGTGACGTACTTGCCGTCGCGACCCGCGAGAGGGGAATCGTTTACGGAGAAGGTCATCTCCATCGTCGGCTCGCTCACCTTGACGAACTCGAGAGCTTCCGGTACGTCAGGCGCCGTTATCGTATCGCCTATCGTGATGTCAGCGGCTCCCGAGAAACAGACTATGTCGCCCACCGTCGCGGATTCCACGTTGTTTCTGCCGAGCCCGTTGAACTGATAGAGGGAGACGATCTTCGTCTTCTTGATGACGGACGGATCGTGGTAGTTGACTATAGCCGCTTCCATACCGACCCTGACCGTGCCGCGCTCGATGCGCCCGATGCCGATCCTACCGACGTAATCGTTGTAGTCGATCGAGGATACGAGGAGCTGAAGCGGGTCATCCGGCTCGCCCTCGGGGCAGGGGATGTATTCAAGGATCGTGTCGAAGAGGGGCTTCAGATTCTTGCCCGGCTCTTCCGGGGAGACGGACGCCGTGCCCGCCCTGCCGGAGCAGAAGAGCATGGGAGAGTCGAGCTGATCGTCCGTCGCGTCGAGGTCGATCAGAAGCTCGAGGACTTCGTCGATAACTTCGTTGATCCTCGCGTCGGGACGGTCGATCTTGTTGACGACGACGATTACGCGGTGACCCATCTCCATCGCCTTGCCGAGAACGAATCTCGTCTGAGGCATAGGCCCTTCCGCGGCGTCGACGAGAAGGATAACGCCGTTGACCATCTTCAGTATTCTCTCAACTTCGCCGCCG
>CADBTH010000097.1 GCA_902797495.1 uncultured Ruminococcus sp. | reverse complement strand
GCCATTCCCGCGTTGATGAGAAGCAGAGATTTGTCTCCGTTCGGGATGAGAGAATAGCTCTCGTGACGAAGGTGTCCCTTAGATTCGAAGAAGGAAAGGAACGATTCGCGAAGGTCGTTAAGCGATGTCCATTTCATAAAAAACTCCTTGGATGCAGTTAGTATTTCATAATATTAAATTTTAGCATAACATTATTTTATTGTCAATAACAAATTAAGCATATGTTTTATTGACAAAAAATGCGGACGGATGTATAATAAAACAATAGGACGCACGATCGGAGGACTTCGTTATGGTGGATCTGCTTGACCTCCAGAAAAAATTCATACTGTCTCATCTCGGACGGGGCGACCTCGCGGTCGACTTCACGATGGGAAACGGCCACGACACGGAATTCCTGTCGAAGACCGTGGGAGAGACGGGAAGGGTCGTCGCTTTCGACATACAGACGAAGGCGATCGTCAGCACCGCCGCTCACCTGAGGGAGTCGGGATGCCCCGACAACTGGAGGCTGATCCTCTCGTCCCACGACAGGGCGAACGAATTCGTGACGGAGCCGATCAAGGCGGGGATGTTCAACCTCGGCTATATGCCCGGGAGCGGGAACAAATCCCTGACCACCATGAGAAAAACGACTCTCCCCGCGGTGGAGCGGGCAGTCGCGATGCTCGGACGCGACGCGATCCTTCTCGTCGCGGTGTACCCCGGACATCCGGAAGGCGCGCTCGAGGGGGAGGAGCTGTCGAAGTATTTCTCGACCCTCTCTAAATATCAGTACTGCGTGGGGCAGTTCAGAATGATGAATTCGCCTACGTCTCCGTTCTTCATGATCTGCGAGACGAAATAATCGTTATCATAAAAATCCGTTAGAAAGGAGCGCCGGTATGCCGAAGAAACCTCAACCCCGCGGCTATTTTACAGACGAAGAGCTTCGCGCGTCGGGACGCGGCGCGAGCGCTCCGAGGACGGATACGAGAAAGATGAGCGGACAGCGGTACGTACCGAAGAGCGCCGCTCCCGCGACGCGACCGGCGCAGAGCGGTGCGAGACCCTCGGCGCAAACGGCAGCCCGTCAGACGGCGGCTCGAAGCGCGCCGCAAAGGCAGACGGCAAACCGTCCGTCGCCGCGTCAGGCGCAAGCTCCCGCCCGTCAAACGGCCCGGCCGCGGCCCGCGCAAAGACCCGTTCTGAGCGAGGCTCAGAGGGCGGCTTACGAACGCGCTTATTATCAGAAATACGGAAGGCTCCCTTACAAGAGCGCGGCGCCGCGCGCGCCCGAGACCCGTAAAACCGCTCCCGCGCCGCAGACCCGTAAAACCGCTCCCGCGCCGCGCGCGCCGAGGGCAGACCGCCGTCAGGCGTTCCTCGAATCGGAGCGCGAACGCCGCATAAAAGAGGCGGCGGAGAAGAGACGGCTCGAAGCGGAGAGGCTGAAGGCCGAGGCGGAAGCGGCGAGACTCGCCGCCGAGCGCGAGGAAAAGAGACGGCGCGAGCTCGAGAGGGATCTCGAAAGGCGCCGCCGCGAGAGGGAAAACCTCAGGCGGTACGAGGCGGAGCGGAAGAAGCTCGAGGAGCGCCGCCGCGCGGAGAGAGCCGAACGCCGCCGCGCCGAGGAGGAGGCGCGCGAGAAGCTGAAGCGCCGCCGCCGCAGAAACAGAATAATCAAGCTTCATTTTAAGATATTCCTGCTCGCGCTTCTTGCGGGAGCGGCTCTGTTCGGCTTTGCCGGCTACAGATATTTCTGGTCGGACGGCACGGACAAATCGGGAAAGGTCACGTATTACTACGACGGCGAGAAGGCGTACTCCGCGCCCGCGGAGCTCGCTTACAGCGCGGGCAGGGCGTGCCTTGACTTCACCTCCGTCGCGGAGCATTTCGGCTTCTACACGGCGGGCGACAAAAACTCGATAAAATACGTGATACCGGGGGACGGCGAGCTGACCGACAACACGGTCGAGTTCGTACTCGGTTCGACCACCGCGGTCGTAAACGGGACTCCCGTTCCGCTCTCCGTCGCTTCGAGATACGTCGGGAGCGATCTGTGGGTCTCGTGCGACATAGGCGACTTCTTCGAATCGGGCATCTCGATCAGGCTCGACGGCGGCAGAGTCGACGTCGAAAGGGTAAAGGTGCAGGGCGAGGACGGCAAAGCCGTGCGCGACGGCGACGGGAACTACGTCTACGAGGACGTCTCTCTTCGCTACCGTCCGATGGCGGAGCCGGGTAAGGTCGACCTCGTAGCTCTCTACGGCGAGGCGGCGAAGGGACTCGGCAAGGGCTCCGCGGTCACTTTCAAGTCCGATCTTTCCGCGTACGAGGACTTCATGAATCCCGCGGATTCGAACGAGTATATCACGGTCGTCGGAAAAGACGCGCCGCTCGACGTCACGTACATTCCCGAAGATCTGACGCTCGTCGCCGACACGAGGGCTGACGGCAGGGAGGCGCGCCGCATGAGGTACGTCGCCGAAAAGGCTCTCGAGGCGATGTTTATCGAGATGAGGGCGGAAGGGTTCGACGACGTATCGGTCACCGCCGCGTTCGTTTCGTACTACGAGCAGTCGGGACTCTTCGCCTCTTACGTCAACGAAGAGATGGCGGGAGGAATGACCGAGGACGAGGCGAAGGCAGCCGTGCGCGCTTACTGCGACGAGGCGGGATACTGCGACCTTCAGACGGGTCTTACCGCCGTCCTGCACAACCTTGACGAGGCGAGCGTCGAGTTTGAAAACGAGCCCGCTTTCAAGTGGCTCGAGGAGAACGCGTGGAAGTTCGGCTTCGTCATAAGATATCCGCAGGGCAAGTCCGATATCACCGGTCACGCGTACGACCCGTGTGAGTTCAGATTCGTCGGCAGATTCGCCGCCGAGATCATGAGAAAGAACGGCTGGTCTCTCGAGGAGTATCTTCTCAGCTGAATAAAAAAACGCGCTGTCAGTCGACAGCGCGTTATTCTTTTGTTGGATTCAGATGCCCAGCGACGCCGCACCGATGATCCCCGCGTCGTTCCCCAGCTCCGCGATCTTCAGCTCGCACTGAGGCGTGTCGCCTCTCGAGTAGGTCTCGGCGAATACCTTTTCGGGCAGGCGCGAGAGAAGGTTGTCGCCCTCGCCCGAGATACCGCCGCCGATCGAGAGTACGTTCGGCTGAAAGATGTTGATGATGTTGACGAGTCCGCAGACGAGGTAGTCGATATATTCCCCGACTACTTCCGCAGCCGCTTCGTCGCCCTTCTTCTCCGCGTTGAACGCCGTGCGCGCCGAAACTCTCGAAAGGTCGCCGCCTATCATGCTCTCCATGACGGTCCGTCTGCCTGTCCTGCGGCACTCCTCGATCTTTTCCCTCGTCGTGCGCACGAGTCCCGTCGCCGAGGAGTAGGTCTCCCAACAGCCGCGTCTTCCGCACGAGCACTGTCTGCCGCCCTTCTCGATGACTATGTGTCCGAGCTCGGCTCCCGCGAAATTGAAGCCCGTGTAGACCTTGTTGTCGAGGATTATTCCTCCGCCGACTCCCGTTCCGAGGGTGATCATGACGGAATACTTCGAGCCCTTCGCCGCTCCCGCGACCGCCTCCGCCTTCGCCGCGGCGTTCGCATCGTTCTCGATGTAGACGCGCTTCTTTTCGCCGAGCATGGAGGAGAGCTTTTCCGCCATATTATAATTCTGAAAAGGAAGATTGTTGGCGTAGAGTATCTTGCCCGTCTCGCAGTTCGCGCTTCCGGGAGTCGCGATGCCGATGTATGCGACGTCGTCCATTGAGACGCCCGCTTCCGATGCTACGTCGCGGCAGAGCTTCGCGATGTCCGCCGTTATCTCGTCCGCGGGGCGGCTCGCTCCCGTGGGAACGCTCATCTTTTTGATTATTCCGTGGTCCTCTCCGACGACTCCCGCCGCTATGTTGGTGCCGCCGAGGTCAATGCCGATATAATACATTCCGTTTCTCCTTGTTATCATAGAATGATAGAATTACTTTTGCTTCCGGAATCAATTATAGACCGAGCCGCCTGATTTGTCAACCGTGTTTTTTTTCTCCGCTCAGGGGCGAAAAAACGGGAAAACGGGGCGAAAAACGCTCAGTTTACAAAAAATTTACTTTTCGGGAGAAGTTTTTTTCGGGGCGAAACGGCGCGGACGGAAAAGGCGGGGAGAGGGGAAAACGCCGCGCTTGTTAGGCGGTTGACGATCGGTTTCGGTCATTTTCTGCTTTTGAAAAAGTAAATTTCGTTTACATAAGCCGATAAAAACCGGGGAAACTGCTCCGTGTTTTCGGGCGATATCGGGAAAACTGAACTAGATAAAGTAAATAGTACTTACTCTACGGTGAGGTTAACAAATAGAGAACAAAAGGTTAAAACCGCGCGTCGGCGAAAGACGGAAAAACGGCAAATTAGTCACGCGCATAAAATGCCCGTAAAGCGCCCCGCGGCGCGGCTTTGCGGGCGTTTTTGTCAATATTCCGACACTTGACATCATTTATCTCGCGTGATATTATAATAGTGACGGGAGCGAACGTGGAACGGCGCTCCCTCAAAAATGTTCGATAACAGGAAGAAGTTATCCGCAACGGCGGATGCGCCCGCGGCTCAGGGCGCACGAACGATCATTCACCAGGAGGAAAGATCAATGCAACACTCTCAGACCAGGCGTCTGCTCGCGCTCTTGCTCGCGCTCATGACGCTGATCGGTCCCGTATCGGTCAGGGCTGCCGGCGAAACGGACGGCTCGGACGAGACGGGAGGGCTTGTTACGAAGAGCGAAGACCTGATCTTCATCTCGTACCAGGACTACCTAATCAAGTACCTCGACGTACCCGACGAATCGTACGTCGAAGAGGCGCTCGCCGAAGCGAGAGGAACGAAGACGTTTTCGTTCTCCGCCGCCGACAGCGTAGTCGCCGACGCGACGACCGCGAAGGTCGAGGCGACCGAGCACAACGGCAGGAAGTGCCTGTCGATAGGAGAGGAAGGATCGGTAACGTGGAAGTTCGACGTTCCCGAGACCGGATTCTATTCGCTCACGTTCGATTACTGCAGCGACTCACCGCGTACGAACAGCGTCGAAAAGATATTCTATATCAACGATAAGGTACCTTTTCAGGAGACGAGATACGTCGCGCTGAACAAACTGTGGGAGTTCAATTATCCCGAAGGATACGTTCCGGGCAACGGACTTGAGGGGCGCGAGGGCGCGTTCGCGAAGGACGCCGGCGGAAACGAGATCCGTCCGAGATGCGTCGCCAACACGCTCACGTGGCTGACTCACGTCATGCACGACAAGGACGGCTACATCCAGGGTCCATTCGAGTATTACCTCAAGGAAGGCGAGAACACGATCACTCTCGACAGCGTGGGCGACTCCTGCTATATCGACGAGTTCACGTTCGGCCCGATAGACGGAACGATAGATTATGAAGAGTACTGCTCCCATCACGAGGGGGCGAAGGAGCCCGAAAACGCGGAGCCGATCTATATCAACGGCGAGACTCCGTCGGCGACCTCCGACTTCACGATCTACCCCGTCGCAGACCACAGCTCCGCGATCTCCGAGCCTCAGGACGCGACTCTGACCGTCTACAACACGATCGGCGGCGACAAGTGGCTGACGAACGGACAGTGGGTCAGATACACTTTCAACGTCGAGGAAGAGGGACTTTACACGATCAACCCGAGATTCAAGCAGTCGATCAACGAAGGTATCTTCGCTTCGCGTACGCTCAGGATCGACGGTGAGATCCCGTTCGCGGAAGCGGAGACTATCAGATTCCCGTACGACGGAGACTGGCAGATCGCTCCTCTCTCCAATGACGCGGGAGAGGCGTTCCGCTTCTACTTCGAGCCCGGCGAACACACGATAGAGCTCGAGGCGTGCCTCGGCGACACGGGCATCATACTCCAGCAGGCGATGTACATCAAGGAGAGCCTGCAGGACGACTACAACAACTTCACGAGACTCACAGGTACCGATCCCGACCCGAACCGTTCCTACGGCTTCATGAGGATCATGCCCGACACGGTGGCGGACCTTTCGATCCAGAGCCAGAACCTCAAGATCATCATGTCCGACATAAACCAGACGAGCGGTATCAAGAGCGAGAACACGTCCACTCTCGAAGAGATGATAGAGCTTCTCAGAAAGATGGGCGCGGACGAGACGAAGATCGCGACTAATATGACCGCTTTCCAGAGCCAGGTCTCCTCGTTCGGCGAGTGGATCGCAGGAATGGCAAAGCAGCCTCTTGAGATAGACTACATACTCATTCAGCGCGAGAGCGACGAGCTCCCCAGAGCTGACGCAAACTTCTTCCAGTCACTCATATATGAAATAAAGAAATTCTTCGCAAGCTTCTTCGCCGACTACGATTCGATCAGCACGGACGACGACGACGGAGAGCGCGGCTACACCGGCGACCTTACGGTATGGACGACGTCCGGCCGTGAGCAGGCTCAGATCACGAATACGATCATCAAGAACGGATTCACGAACGAGACCGGGATCTTGGTCAATCTGAAGCTCGTCGCCGCGGGCACGCTGATCCCCGCGATACTGGCGGGGACCGCACCTGACGTCACGATCGACGCGATGACTCCTCTCGAGTACGCCATCCGCGGCGCGGCGCTCCCGCTGAACGACTTCGACACGTTCGAGGAAGTCAAAACGAGATTCCCCGAATCGGCGTTCACTCAGCTCAGCCTCTACGACCAGGTATTCGCAATACCCGTTTCGATGGGCGTTCCCGTAATGTTCTACCGCTCCGATATCCTCGCCGACCTCGGGCTCACCGTTCCCGAAACGTGGGACGACCTGATGAGCATGGTGCCGGTATTCGAGCACAACAAGATGCAGATCGGCGTTCTCTTCGACTTCCCGACGTTCATCTTCCAGAACGGCGCGAGATGGTGGAAGGACGACGGCATGAGGATCGCGTTCGACGAGACGGCGACCCTCGACGCGTTCGAGACGCTCTGCAACTACTTCACGAACAACTCGCTTCCCGTTCAGTTCAATGGTATGAACAGAATGAAGATGGGCGAGATGCCGATATTCATAGGCCCCTACACGACGTACAACACGATCGTCGTTTCCGCTCCCGAGATCTCGGGACTCTGGTCGTTCGCCGAATGCCCCGGAGTCAAGAGGATCGACGAGGAGACGGGCAAGGAGTACGTAGACCACACGGTCGCGGCTACCTCCTCCGGTATCATCATGCCGAGAACGGCGAGAGACCGCGAGCTCGCGTGGGACTTCATCGACTGGTACACGAGCAAGGATCCGCAGGTCGACTTCTGCAACGAGATGGTCGCTCTCCTCGGTCCTTCCGCAAAGCAGGCGGTCGCCAACATGGAGGCGTTCGATTCGCTGCCCTGGACGGCGAGCGAGAGACAAGTTCTCAAGAACGCTTTCTACAACTCCAAGGAGATCGAAGTTTACCCCGGCGACTACATCGTCGCAAGGTATTACAGCTTCGCGTTCAACGCGGCTTACAACGAACAGAAGGACCCCTCCGATTCACTTCTCGAATACGTATCTCTTATCAACGCCGAGCTTTCCCGTAAGCGCCGCGAGTTCAACCTCATGGTCGCGGAGGAGTGGGACGCGGTGAAGGAATTCACCGGCCTCGACTGCTACTACGACTCGACGGGCGAACAAAAATCGTGGCTGAACTACGCCAAGGAAAACGGCATAGAGGACTATAAAGAGTGGATGGATGACAACGGTATCAGCGCGGAAAACTATACAGAATGGGCAAGGCTCTTCAAGAACGGAGAGACCGAGCAGTCCTACAAGGACTGGGTGGCGTCGAATTGAAACGCTTCATTCCGCACTTAACCGCAAATTCATATAAGGAGAAGAAAGACTATGTCAAATAAAGTCAAAGCAGACGTCGACCGCAGGAAAATGTCGAAGCTTGCATGGACTTGGTATGAGATGAAGCGGAACTGGGTCGGATACGTTTTCGTTCTTCCGTTCCTGATCATCTTCCTGCTTTTCTCGATCATACCCGTCATCGCGACGCTCTACCTCAGTCTGACTCAGTACAACCTGATCCAGGCTCCGAAGTTCATCGGCTTCAGCAACTACATCCAGCTTTTCCTGAACGACGACCTCTTTATGACGGGACTTAAGAATACGATGATATTCGCCGTCGCAACGGGCCCAGGTTCGTTCATACTCTCGTTCATCGTCGCGTGGTTCATCAATCAGCTTCAGCCGAAGCGCCGCGCTCTGATGACTCTGATATTCTACGCGCCGTCGATCTCCGGCAACGCGTACACGATATTCGCATACATCTTCGACAAGGACTCGAAGGGCTTCCTCAACAGCTGGCTTCTCAAGCTCGGTCTGATAGACTCCCCGAGGCTCTGGTTCAGCGACGTGCGGTACATCATGCCGCTTTGCATTGCGATCTCGCTGTGGATGTCCCTCGGCACCGCGTTCCTGTCCTTCATCGCCGGTCTCCAGGGCATTGACCAGGCCCAGTATGAGGCCGGAGCGGTCGACGGAATCACGAACAGGTGGCAGGAGCTTTGGTACATCACGCTCCCCAACATGAAGGACCACCTGATGTTCGGCGCGGTCATGTCGATCACGGGCGCGTTCGGATACGGCGACGTCGTCACGACGCTCGCCGGCAACCCTCCGCAGGAATACGTCGGATACACCCTGATGCATCACTTCGGAGAGTACGCGAGCAACAGGTGGGAATACGGCTACGCCTCGGCGATAGCCCTGGTAATATTCCTCTTATGTTTCGGATCCAACATACTGGTCAATAAACTATTGAAGAAAGTGGGGCAGTGACATGGCAAGAGTTAAAAAACTGAGAACTTCAAATCACCGTGTCGTGCTCAACAGATCCCGCGGAGGCGACATTGCGATAAACACCGTTCTCCTCATCCTGGGTCTGATCATGGCGCTCCCCATGTACCTTATGATAATCAACGCGTTCAAGCCTCTGAACGAGCTGTTCCTTTACCCGCCCCGCTTCTACATAACGAGTCCGACCTTTGACAACCTCAAGAGTCTGTTCACTCTTCTCGGAACGACGTGGGTACCGATCACGAGGTACATATTCAATACGGTGTTCATCTCCTTCGCGGGAACCTTCGGAAACCTCTTCCTCTCTTCCATCGGCGCGTACGCGCTCTCGAAGATGAAGTTCCCCGGAAGCCGCGGAATGTTCAAGCTTATAGTATACTCTCTCATGTTCCCGACCACGGTCACACTGATCGTAGCTTTCATCATCATAAGCAAGGTCGGCCTCATGGACACCCACTGGGCGATCATCATCCCCGCGTGGGGCAGCTCGCAGGGTATCTTCCTTATGAAACAGTTCATGGAAGCGAACATCACGGACGCGGTCCTCGAGTCCGCGCGTCTTGACGGCGCGAGCGAGCTGCGCATCTTCTGGAAGATCGCGATGCCGATGGTCAAGCCCGCGTGGCTGACTCTTATCGTGCTCTCCTTCCAGGGACTCTGGAGAACGGGCGAGAGCATGTACATCCAGAGCGAGCAGCTCAAGACTTTCCCCTGCGCGGTCAACCAGATACTCGCCGCCGGCATCATCAGATCCGGCGCGTCGGCAGCGGCTTCGTTCATACTGATGTTCGTACCGATCATAGTCTTCGTCATACTGCAGAGCAAGGTCATCGAGACGATGGGCTCCAGCGGTATGAAAGACTGAGAGGAGGGAAGACAAGTTGAAAAAATCACTCAGAATACTGGTCTTTCTGATGCTCATAGCGACGCTCGTAACTCCGCTCTCGGCGACGTCGGCGTACTCCACGTACACCTACTCGTCAGACGGATACGTGCTCAGCTCCCCGGACGCGTACGTGCCGGATACGGTGGTCGACTCGGACTACAGTCTCGCTGAGTTCAGATCGATCTCCGATATCTTCACGGACAGCGACGGCAACGTCTACATCGCCGACACCGACATGAAGTGCGTATACATCCTCGACCCCTATTACCACTACGTTTCTCAGATAAAGAACTTCGTGAACGAGCAGGGCGTCGCGGACACCTTCCTCACACCGGAGGGCGTGTTCGTAACGGATAAGTATATCTACGTCTGCGACTCGGACAACGCAAGGATCATCATGTTCAACAAGAGCGACAATTCGTTCGTCAAGACGATCCCGCAGCCCGTGTCCGCTCTGTTCGGCGAGAACGCGATCTACAAGCCGAGCGCGCTGGCGGTCGACGCCTACGGAAGACTCTTCGTCGTATCGAAGACGACGACCGAAGGTATCATCGTCATGAGCGACAACGCCGATTTCTACGGATTCATCGGCGCGCAGAAGGTCTCCGCGTCGAGCGGCATCAGCGCGTTCCTTGAAAAGCTCGGTCTCAAGGACGAGAATCAGGACGAGAACATCTCAAGCGAATACAACAACATCACGATAGACTCCGACAACTTCATCTACGTTACGATCAACTCGATCGACGAATCCGTTCAGCAGGCGGCTATCACGAGTAAGGACGGAACGTACGCGCCGGTCAAGAAGCTCAACGCTTCCGGCACCGACGTCCTCAGAAGAAACGGATTCTTCGCTCCTTCCGGAGAAGTCAAGGTCGACACGGGAACGGACGGCATAACCGGAGCTTCCTCGATCGTCGACGCGGCGGTAGGCCCCGAGGGAACGTGGTCGATCATCGACGACAAGCGTTCCAAGATCTACACGTACGACGCGGAAGGAAACTTGCTCTTCGCGTTCGGCGACATGGGCAGCCAGACCGGTAACATCACTCAGATCGGCGGTCTCTGCTACCAGGGAGACAAACTCCTCGTCGTAGACCGCGCGAGAGCGAACTTCACGGTCTACAGAAGAACGGAGTACGGAGACATCCTCATCAACGCTCTTCACAACCAGAATCAGAGAAACTACGATCTCGCGGTCACCGACTGGCAGGAGATCCTCAAGAGAAACAACAACTTCGACCTCGCGTACATCGGCATAGGCCGCGCGATGGCGAGGGACGGCGAGTACGAGAAGGCGATGGAATACTTCAAGTATTCGCACGAGAAAGAAAACAGGTACTCGGCGGCTTATAAGGAAGTCCGCAAGGAGTGGGCGTCGAAATTCTTCATTCTGATACCCATCATATTCGTCGCGGTGATCGTCGGACTCGTGTTCTTCTTCAGCTACGCGGGCAAGGTGAACAAGAGGACGGCGCTGAAAGTAGGCACCAAAACGATCGGGGAGGAATTCCTCTACGCGTTCCACGTCATGGTCCATCCGTTCGACGGATTCTGGGATCTGAAGCACGAGAAGCGCGGCAGTATCAAGAGCGCGTTTCTGATACTTCTCCTCACGATCGTGACGTTCGCATACAGATCGCTCGGTACGGGCTACATATTCAGTCAAAAGACGGCGGCGGATTACAGCGGCATCTACTCGACGATCATATCGGTCGTTGTCCCCGTAATGCTGTGGGTCATCTCCAACTGGTGTCTCACGACGCTCTTCGACGGCGAGGGCAAGTTCGCGGACATCTTCATCGCGACGTGCTACTCGCTCATCCCGATCCCGCTCTTCATGATCCCGTCGACGATCCTCTCGAACTTCCTCGTCGCCGACGAATCGGCGATCATCACGACGTTCGAGATCATCGCGGCTCTTTGGGTCGGTATGCTCCTGTACCTCGGAATGATGACGACTCACAACTACGGCTTCTTCAAGAACCTGATAACGGTCATCGCGACGATCGTCGTTATGGTCATTATCATGTTCCTCGCGGTACTCTTCTTCGAACTCATGGCAAAGCTGGTCAACCTGTTCACGCAGCTGTGGCTTGAGATCAGCTTCAGAACTTAGGGAAAGGCAGGTAAGATATCATGAAAACAAGAAGAATGATCTCCGGCTTCCTCGCCCTTATGTTCGTGCTCGGCACGCTCGTGTCTGCGCTGCCCGTCAGCGTTTCCGCGGCGTCCTACAGTGACAGGGTCGACGAAGACGGAAACCCCATCATCAACTATCTTACTCAGGTCTACGACACTCCCGAGCAGAAGCTTGCAGTGATGACCGAGTACAAGACTCAGAACGGCTACAAGATCTTTGTCGAGGAGTACACCGGAGAGGTCGCTTTCCAGGACGTTGAGACGAAGGAAGTCATCTTCTCGAATCCCTACGACGTCGGCAAGGCGACGAACCTCGTCCCGGGCTCCTTCGCAAACACCTCCAACTCCGTAAAAGAAAAGCTCCTGTCTCAGATCTTCTTAACGTACAAAGAGAAGCAGAACGAGACGGAAAAGACCATGTACAGCTACACCGAGGCTGCGAAGCGCGGACAGATCACCGTCAAGAACATCAAGAACGGCGTCCGCATGGAGTACGCGCTCGGCGAGATCCTCGTCACCCGTCTCGTTCCGAGACGTATCTCGAAAGAACGTTTCGAGACGATGATCATCGCTCACATAACGAACGATCACGACAGGGAGAGACTGAGGAGCTTCTACAAGCTCTACGACAGCAGCGACAAGAACATCACCGAGACCGAGGCGAAGGAGATCGAGGCAAAATTCCCGATCACGAGAAGAATGCCGATCTACGTCTGCTCGACGGATATCAAGGCGAACGAGCTGAAAGAGCTTGAAAGGATAATCAAAGCGTACTGCGCCGAGTTCTATACGCTCGACGATATGGAGCAGGACCACGCTGATACCGACTACTACGGCATCGAGGTCGCTCCTCCCTGCTTCAGAATGGCGCTTGAATACACGATCGGCGACGACGGGCTCCTCTCCGTCAAGCTCCCCGCGAACGGCATCCGCTTCGACGAGTCGACGTACCAGATCGGCAGAGTCAGCGTGCTTCCTTTCATGGGCGCGGGCAACCTCAAGAACGAGGGCTACACCTTCATCCCCGACGGCTCCGGCGCGATCATCGAATACGAAGACGTAGGCTCCGGAAGCGACACGATCGCGGGTCAGGTCTACGGAACGGACTACTCCTACATCACCATCGCGGGAAGCCAGTTCCACCACGAGGAAACGATGAGATACCCCGTATTCGGCAACGTCGTCAAGGACGGCGACACCGGCTCGAAGAGCGGCTTCGTGGCGTTCGTCACTGAGGGCGACTCGATGGCTGAGATAGTATCTCAGAATGAAGGAAACATCCACAACTACAGTTTCGTATACGCGAGATTCACTCCCCGCCCGACGGACACTTACAGACTTTCCGACACCGTCGAGGGCGCGGGTCAGGGCGTGTTCTCCGTGACGTCCGACAGAAAGTACTCCGGAAGCTACGTCATCAAGTACAGGCTTCTGACCGAAAAGCAGAAGGCGAACGAGACGACTTACGAACCCTCGTACGTCGGCATGGCGAAGGCTTACCGCGACTACCTCGTCGCGGAAAACGTCCTCACCAAGAAGACTGACGCGAAAGACGATATCCCGCTCTACCTCGAGACCTTCGGCGCGATAGAGACGACGTCGACCTTCCTCACGTTCCCCGTATCGGTGGACCGCGAGCTGACGACGTTCGAAGACGTCGCGAAGGTTTACGACGAGCTCTCCGAGGCGGGCATCAGGAATATCAACTTCAAGCTCACCGGTTACGCCAACGGCGGTCTCGACTCCACGTACCCCGCGAAGGTCAAGTGGGTCTCCGCTCTCGGCGGCAAGAAGGGAATGGCGCAGCTGAAGGATTACGCGGATGAAAAGGGCTTCGGGCTCTATCCCGACTTCGACTTCGCATACGTCGCGGTCGAGGGAGCCTTCGACGGATTCAGCGCGTCGGACGACGCGGTCAAGACGATCGACAGCCGTTACACTTCGAGAAAGTATTACGACTCGGCGAGCCAGAGCCTCGAGAACGACTACGCGAAAGCGGTGTCTCCTTCGAGGTACGAATACTTCGGCGAGAAGTTCAAGGAAAGCTATTCCGAATACGGAGTCGACAGCGTTTCGGTATCGACTCTCGGCACGACGCTCAACTCCGACTTCGACAAGAAGGATCCTTACAACAGAGAAGACTCGAAGAAGTTCACGACCGATCTTCTCGCAACTCTCAAGGAAGAGTACGGCAGCGTCATGACGGAGGGCGGCAACGCATACGCGTACCCCTACGCAGACCACATACTCGGCGTTTCCACGGACAGCAGTAACTACGTATCTGCGAGCCACTCCGTACCTTTCGTCGGATTCGTGCTCCACGGCTTCGTAGACTTCGCGGGCGAACCGCTCAACATGGAAGGCGACGTCAATTACGCGCTCCTCAAGGCGCTCGAAAACGGCGCGTCGATCTACTTCACGGTCGCTTACCAGAACTCGAACGAGCTCAAGGAATCGGAGACTTACAACAAGTACTACTCGGTAAGCTTCGAAAACTGGAAGGACGAGATCGAGTCCAACTACGAAAAGCTCAACGGCGCGCTCTCCGATCTTCAGACGTCGCTTCTCGAATCCCACGAGTTCATAGACGGCTTCAGAGTTCCCACAGAGGACGAAATGGCGTCCGACAAGGCGGAGCTTGAAAAGTCGATCGAGAAGAGTCAGAAGGACGCGGAGGAGAAAGCCGCGAGAGAAGAGCAGAAGAAGGCTATCGCGGAACGCATGGGCGTACCGTACACGCCTCCGAAGGACAGCGGTTCCGCAACGCCCACGGACAGCACGAAGACCGCATCCGACGGCACGGTATACAGTACCGTACTCAAGTACACGACCTCCGAAGGCACGATCGTCAAGGAGACTTACGACGACGGCACGGAGATCTACATCAACTACAATTCGTTCGACGTAGTGATCGACGCCGGCGGCGAGACCGTTAAGGTCGAGGCGCTCGGATTCATAAAGAAGTAAAGGAGGGAAGGACTGATGAAATTTCATTTGCCCGCTATCGGCGGGAAAGGAAAGTCAAAGAGCGCCGGCGGTCAGAAAGAACGCTACCGCATAGTCTCGCTTGACAGGAAAAAAGCAAGAGCCGGATGGCTGTTCGTCCTGCCCTTCGTACTCGGATTCCTGCTCATATATCTTCCGATCATATGGCAGTCTATCCTCTACAGCTTCGGTAAGATCAACTACCTCGCGGACGGCGGTATCATCCGCGAAAACGTCATGTTCGACAACTACGTCACGGCGCTTTCGAACAGTGATTTCGTCGACACGCTGCTCAGCGGTATGAAACAGCTCGCGCTCGAAATCCCCGCGATCCTGTTCTTCTCGCTCTTCATAGCGATCCTCCTCAATCAGAAGATGGTCGGCAGAGCGGCGTTCAGAGCGATATTCTTCATCCCCGTCATTCTCGCGACCGGACTTATCTCCGGCATCGACGCCTCGACCCAGAACGCGGCTCAGCAGGCGAACCAGATAGCGACGGGAGCCACGGTATCGTCCATCATCTCGACCGAGGACATCAAGGGACTCTTCTCGAACATGGTCGTCGGTAAGGAGCTGGTCGAATACGTAACGGGATTCGTCAACAACATTTTCGATATCGTCAACCGCTCCGGCGTTCAGATGCTGATATTCCTCGCGGGACTTCAGAGCATTTCACCCTCCGTCTACGAGTCGTGTGAAATGGAAGGCGCGTCGGCGTGGGAGACCTTCTGGAAGATCACTCTTCCGATGATAAGCCCGATGATCCTCGTAAACTTCGTCTACACGCTGATCGACTCGTTCACGGCGGAGTCCAACGGAGTCATGAAGTTCATCTCGGGCGTGTACAACAACACGTCCCAGGGCGGTATGGTCGTCGCTTCCGCGATGTCGTGGTTCTACTTCCTCGTAGTCATCCTGATCGTCGCAGTTCTCGGCGCCGTCGTCGGCAGCTTCGTCTTCTACCAGAGAAGAGACTGAGGAAGGAGGTAAGTTATGAATAACGACACGTCAAAATCGGTTGTAAAACGCGAATCCAAGAATTCGATAAGAGTCGAATTCGACAGGACTCCGCTCCTCGACAGGATAAGAGCGAAGTACTTCTCGATCTACTTCCTCAAGAAAGCCGCGTGGTATCTGTTCAGGCTTCTCCTTCTGATCGGTATAGCTTACATCATCCTCTATCCGTTCATCTCGAAGATCTCGGCATCCTTCAAGAGCCCGGCGGACTTCAAGGACGCGACCGTAAGCCTTATCCCGAGAAGCCCGACGCTCAACACCTACAAAGCGATAATCACGGAGAACGGTTACGTGGCGGCGTTCTTCAACACGCTGCTCCTCTCCGGAACGTGCGCGATCCTTCAGACGTTCATCTGCTGTCTGATCGGATACGGATTTGCGAAGTTCAAATTCAAGGGCAACAAGATCCTCTTCGCGCTCGTCATCTTCACGATGATCGTTCCGCACTCCACTCTCCAGCTCTCGATGACTCTGAGGTTCAGAGACTTCGATATCCTCGGCATCGTCCACTTGCTTGAGAATATCGGTATCACGGACGTCAACTCCCTCAGACTGACGAACACGTACTGGCCGCTGTGGATACTCTCGGTGACCGGTCTGGCGTTCAAGAACGGACTGTATATCTACCTGTTCCGTCAGTACTTCAAGGGCGTTCCGGATGAGCTTGAAGAATCCGCCTACGTCGACGGATACGGCGTCTTCAGGACCTTCATCAAGATCATCCTCCCGATGTCGATACCGATGCTCGTAACGGTCTTCATGTTCTCGTTCTCGTGGCAATGGACGGACAACTTCTACACCACGATCTTCTTCACCGGCTCCGGCCCAACCCTGATGAACAACATCATCGCGATACCGAAGTCGATAGATACGTCGATCACGGACGCAAAG
>CADBTH010000096.1 GCA_902797495.1 uncultured Ruminococcus sp. | reverse complement strand
TCCTCAACAAGGCGAAGTCTGTATTCCTTTATACCGACGTCGTAGTAGCCGTTCATATCGTCCACACCTACGACCTTCGCGCCGGGATACTCCGAGACGAGGCGGCGCGCAAGATTTGCGCCGATGAAGCCCGCGCACCCTGTGACGAGTATCTTCGAGCCGTCAAGCTTTACGTTTTCAGAAAGCATTTTTCCTCCTGCATATCTTTCTGAGAGATCATGCTCTCTTCGTTATTTTCTTAAAGACCCGCTTCGCAAACCTTCCGAGAGGTCTCGGGTCGAGCCCTTTTATCATGAGCGCGTTGTTCCGTCTGATCGGCTTCATGATGAATCCGAGGACGACGTTTGCGAAGAACTGCGTTATAAGAGACGCTATCGCCGCGCCTGTCGCGCCGAGGCGCGGGATCAGGATAAAGTTCGCGCCGACGTTCGCGATCGCGCCGGAAAGGTTTATGAAGAGCAGATACTTCTGCTTTTCCTCCGCGAGTATCCACACGTTTCTGACCGAGCCGTAGTACGAGAACGTGACGAACCAGACGGCGACGGTGAGCGGAACTACGCTCGGCAGGTAAGCCTCCCCGTAGAGGAGGGTGACGAGCGGGCGCGCGAGCGCGGTCATGGCGACGCACTGTGCGAGGGAGACGTAGGTGATGACGGAATAGAGCTGCACGACGTGGCTCTCGTAAGCCGCGTCTCCCTTGTGCTTCGCTTCGAGGATGACGGGCCGCATGGAGTCGAGGATCGCGACGAAGACGAAGGACGTGACGTTAACGCAGACGACGGCGGCGTTGTAGTAGCCGGTCTCAGCCTCGTTCATCATCAGCTTCAGCATTATTCTGTCCGTCTGCGCGTAGATCGTGACCATCATGCCGGAAATTATGTAGTACTTGCTCCTCGAGAGCATCTTTTTCCCGAGTCCCCACGAGAACGAGAAGGGCTGATCGCCCATCTTACGGTAGATGAGGATGAGTATGACGGAGATGACGAAGACGTCGATCGTGAAGGAGACTGCGAACCATCTCACGCTCTTCCCCGTCACGAGGAGCCATATTTTATAAGCCGCGACGACCGTGTACGAGATGAGCGACGCGATCGACGGATATTTTGAAAGAAGCTTTGCCTGGAACCAGGTGTGTATGATCTCAGTCGCCTGGAAGATGAGGGATATGCTGTAGAGGACGCCGACGACGATAGTTTCGGTCTCTCCGGCGTTGGCAAAGTTCAGAAAGACGAACACTCCGCCCATGCAGAACAGTCCGGAGACGACGTTCATCAGCATCGCCGTGCCGAGCACCTTTCCCTCTTCGTCGGGGTTTTCTATCAGCTCGCGGACGAGGGTCTTTCCGAGTCCGAGCTGCATTATGGGAACGACGAAGTTCACGACGGAACCCGCGTAGCTTATCAGTCCGAAGTTCGACGGCCCGAGGTAGCGCGCCGAGATCATGCCGATGACGAGGTTGAGGATCGACTGCGCTATCTTGCACCCGATGATCCAGGAGGCGTTTTTGACGACTTTGTTATTCATACGACCTCACACCGTTTTTTCGGGGAGAGTTATGAGGTCTCCGAGTTTTTTGTCCCATTCGGGAGTTTTGAAGGGGTAAAGCCCCGCGCAGTGGAAGAAGGTCATCTCGCCGAAATAGACGCGTCCGTCGACCTCGTAAAAGTCGACGCGAAGATGCGGCGTTCCCTCGGCGAGGCGCGCGGCGAGAGTCTTCATCAGCTCGAAATTCTTCGGCGCGTGAGGAGGAGTCGCGGCGTTCTCGTGGTCGATCTTCAGGTCCACGTGACAGAAGTCCATGTCGAAGAAGTCCGCGACCGTGCCGCCCGAGCCTCTTCCGCTCGCGATATACAGATATTCGGGCTTCCCGCCGAACGTGAAGAATTTATAGTCTCTGAGCTCCCCGTCGGACTTGTCGACGAGGTACTTCTCGGCGATGATGCGCGACGGTACGTTTTTATACGGCCACTCGCGCCAGATGAGGTAGTAGTCCCTCTCCGAGCGTCTCTTCAGCTTCGCTCTGACCTCTTCCGGGTCGTAGTTCCGGACGTCGGGACATATGACGGCGCTCCCCGAATCCTTCGTCGATTTGATGACGAAGGGCTCGGTCAGGATCTGGAAGTCGACCTCGTCCGCCGAGTTCCATATCCCGTAAGTCGGAACGACGAACTCGCGCCCTATCCGCTCCGCGGCGAAATCCTTCGCCGCCGCTTTGTCGACCATCGCCGTGTAAACGTCCCGTCTGTCGTAGAGCTTCAGCCACTGGAGCTTTTCGCTGAACGTCTTCGGGTCGTCGAGATCGAGTTCCCTGTGAAAAATCGCTTTATATATCTTTTTGAGGTACTCTTCGTCCGGAAGCTTGTCGTATTTTCCGCGCATGGCGAAAAACATCGTCCAAGCGTCTTTGTTGAGTATTCGTTTTATGATGTTTGCCATCGCGCGTCCTTTCAGTATTATTTCGTCAGTATCAGCCGGGACAGTGTCCCGTTGTCCGCCGCACGCCGCGCGGAGGCTCTGACAATGTGCGGCGCCCGTCCCCGTGGGGACGGGGGTTTTTATTTTAATAAGCTATCCTTGCTTTCAGAGGCGCGAGATCCTGAACGTTGATGACTCCGTCACCGTTCATGTCCGCGTTGACGTATTGCTGTCCCGAGAACGTCGCGCTTCCCGCGAGCTGTTTCTTGAGCAGGACGATGTCCTTCATATTGACTGCGCCGTCGCCGTTAGCGTCGCCGAGGTCGACGATCATCTTGCCGTCCGCGTCGAAGCGGTAATCGTCGATCGGGAGAAGTCCGTTATTCTTCGTGATCCTGTAGAGCTGGTCGACTACGAGGTCGCCGTCAGCCTTGACGTAGTAGTAGTCTCCGTCGAGCTTCATAAGTCCGGCGTAGGTCATGACGCCCTCTTCCATGTAGACGAGAGTTCCGTCGATATTGACGATGCCCGTGTCGGTCAGTCTTTCAAGGAGCGCGCCCGTCGTCTCGTCGAAGTGGTACCATCTCTGCGGGCTCGTGATGCTCTTCGGGTTGTCGGGTATCTTCTGATATCCCTTGACGACGTACCCCTCAAGGTTGAAGAAATACTCTTCGCCGTCTATCGTCTCCCACGTGCGGAAGTAGCATCCGGGGCCGTAGCAGTACTTGATACTGCCGTCTTCGTAGTTGAACCATACGCCGTTCTGCAGCTTGCCGTCGACGAACGTGAACTCACCCGGCTCCGTGTAGCCGAAGCGGCTGATGCTCAGCGTTCCGTTGAGGCCGATGCCGGTGTCCACGTCGAAGAAGTACCATTCGTCGTCTATCGCCTGCCACTCCTTAACGAGCGAGCCGTTCTTGACGCAGCGAACGCCGTCGTCTCCCGCGAGGAGTCCGGAGTACTTGAATCTGTCGGGGCATACGCCGTCCTCGCCGAAGTCGTAGTAGTAGCCGTCCGCGAGCGCGATGCCGGTGAGAGGCTTGCCGTCGACGTAGTAGCTGTCGTCTACCCAGCCCTGCACCTTGAGGCCGTCCGCATAGAGGACGTCTTCGTATACTATCGACCAGTCGGGCTGAACGACCGCCTGCTTATAAATACCGTTGTAGAGGTCGCCGCAGGTACTGCACTTCAGCACGTCGTCGACGACGGTGTAGCTGTGTCCGGTCGCTTCGACGTCGCCCCAGTTGACGACGGAATCGCAGACCGCGCAGTACGTTCTGCCGGCGTATCCGGGCTCCGTGCAGGTCGGAGGATTATCGGCGACAGCCTCTTCCGTGTGGATATGTCCGCCGTCCCATGCGTTGAAGTAGTCCTTGCCCTCCTGGGTCGCGTTCATGTTAGCG
>CADBTH010000095.1 GCA_902797495.1 uncultured Ruminococcus sp. | reverse complement strand
ATAAGCAGAAAGGATAGGATCATGAAAAGAATTATTGCGCTCGCACTTGCGATCGTAACGGTTTGCGCTCTGCTCCTTTCCGCCTGCGGACGGGTGACGTACGGCAACAGGATCACAAGAGGGACCGTCACGTTCTACGGCACTACCTCCGTTCTTACGCAGGAAGAAGCGGAACGGATATTCGAACTCTACGACGGCAAGCTCATGGTCAAAGACGACCCGTCCTGCGGCTTTTCCGAAGACGTGTCCGTGAGCATAAACGACGGACAACACGTTTTTTATATAGCTATGGACGGCTGCCCGATAGTATATTACGTGAACTATGACAGATACGTATTGATGAGCGACAGCGAGCAGGAAACGCTATACTCCATACTTGAAAAATACGGCTTTCACTTCCCCTGCGTTTGATCGAGCACATATTTCGTTCCAAGCCTTCCCCTTGAGGGGAAGGTGTCGAACTTGCTTCGACGGATGAGGTGTAGCTCCGAGCCGATGCGCTCGCGAGGAGCGTTAATGATTTCGATTATTATAGAAACGCTGCTTCCGCAGCTACACCTCATCAGTCGCTTTCAGCGACAGCTTCCCCTCAAGGGGAAGCCTTATATGATCTCCACTGGACAATTTTTCAACTTTGAGCAAAATTGTCCAGTGAGAGTGGACAAAAATCAAGGGGAGCTCGCGTGAGCTCCCCTGATTTTATTCCTCAATATCTGTTTGTATTTCCGCGGCGCTGCCCTCCGCGACGACCTTTCGGGGATATGCGAAGAATTACGAAGTTACTATATGCAATAATAATTCAGGGGGAACTTTTGAAAAAGTTCCCCCTGTGACCCCCTCAAAACTTTTAGGAAAAAGTTTTGAGGGCACAGCGATGAAAAAACGTAACGGCTTCCGCACGGAAGCCGTTTCTTTTAAAGTTTTGAAAGGGGGTCAAAGGGGGAAAACTTTTTCAAAAGTTTTCCCCCTTGGATTCTCACACTAACTTGACAGGCGTATACGGGAAGAACTCGCACTCGGCGGGGGTGAGAGTCGAGACGAGCTCGGCGAGGCGGCGGCATACGAGGACTTCGGTATGGTAGTGACCCGCGCAGATCACGGGAATGCCGTTCTCAGCAGCGTCGAGCATTGCGTTGTAGGACGCTTCTCCGGTAACTATAACGTCCGCTCCCGCGTCCTTTGCCGCATCGATGAAATCCTTGCCAGATCCGCCCACGACCGCAACGCGGCGGACGGTCTCGTCGCCCTTTGCGGCGAGCGTCACGCGCTCGATACCGAGCGCCTCCTTGACGTGATCGGCAAAGCGGTAGATCGAAAGCTCGCTCTCAAGCTCTCCTATCCTGCCGAGAGTCGGGGACTCGCTGTCGCCGAACTTTTCGATATCTTTCAGCCCGAGAACGGAGGCGAGACAGTCGTTCACGCCGCCGTCGCCTGCGTCGAGGCGGGTGTGGAGCGAGACGACCGAAACGTCGTTCATCAGAGCGAAAATGACCTTCCTCGGGACGTTTGAGTCGGGAGTCACCGAGTCGAGGCTTCTGAATATCAAGGGATGGTGAACGAGCACCGTGTCGAAGCCGCCGTTCGCGGCGTATTCGATCGCCTCCTCCGTCGCGTCGAGCGCAACGAGAACGCGCTCCACCTCGCGCACAGCTCCCGGCGAGCACATCAGCCCGTCGTTGTCCCACGCGGCAGCGAGGGAATCGGGATACAGTTCCTTCAGCTTTTCAACGAATTCATAAACGTTCATCTGTCTTCCTCCTGACGATTTCCGCAAGCGTCCCCGCGGCGCGAGCGAGGGTGGAAAACCCTTCGTCGCCCGAGGAACGCGCTATTTTTTCGTATCTTGTCGCGAGCGTCTCAAGCCTCGCCGCCATGTCGGGCGACGGGTCGAGAGCCGCCTCTTTTCCGAGGTAAAGCTCCGCTTCGGAGTAGGATATCGCTCTGCCCGTGAAGCGCACCGCCATCGCGATATAAGTCTTCTCACCCTCCGCCGCGGCGCGCTCGAGAGTGATCTCGTAGCCGTTGTCCCAAAGGAATTTGCGAAGGCGCTCTTCCTTTGTCATCGGCTGAAGGATCAGCTCCTTCGCCGCGTGCGCGACGTCCGGCGATGACGAGAGCACGGAGGCGATCATCTCGCCGCCCATCCCGCATATCGCCGCGGAAAAAGGCCCTGTCGGCGCGATCCTCTGAAACCCGTCGGAAAGAACGGAGTCGATCTTTTCCTCAAGCCCCGCCGCGGCTATATTCTCCTTTGCCGCCGCAAGAGGGCCATCGGCAATATCGGACGCCGTCGCAGTTTTGAATTTCCCGCTCTCAACGAGCTTTATCGGAAGATGCGCGTGATCGGTCCCCACGTCGATAAACGTCTCCCCCCGGGAGAGCATATCATAGACCGTCTGAAGTCTCGGAGTAAGTTCCATCATACCTCCTTCACGCAGAAGAGCGTAAGATCCCAGCAGGGCAGACACCGCGGGCGGCGAAGGAAGAACTTCATCTCCGCGTAATCCCGTGAAAAATTATTTATCATGAGCGGCAGCTTCCATATGTCGTCCGTCCGGTGGTAGAGGGAGACGGCGAGAGACGGCGCGTATTCGGTCATCAGCCGTTTCGCGCCTCGCAGAGCGCGCTCCTCAAAGCCCTCCACGTCGAGCTTTATAAGATCGACGCGTCCTGTGACGACGCTGTCGAGCGTGACGCATCTTACCGTCTCGTCCCTGCCGCGGCGGTTTTTGCCCGCGATCCCCGCGCCGCGCGAGGACGAACTGTGAAACGTCTCCTCGCCGCAAAAATCGGTCAGAGCCGCGTTTACAAGCCCGACTTCGCAACCCGCGGGAGGCTCGAACTTCGCCGCAGTCCGCGCGTCCGGCTCGACGGCATATATCTTCTCAAGGGCGGGAAAAACCTCCCGCCACATCCGCGACGTCTCGCCGCGGTACGCGCCGCCGTCGACGGCGGCCACGATATCTCTTCCCGCAAAAATCGAGCGGTACGAGTCCTCGACCCGCTCCGTCCTCCGAAGATACTTCATCTTTCCCGTCAGACGGTAGAGAACGGAATCGTCGAAAAGCTCCTTTGACTCCTCGTCCGAAAGGAGCGAACGCGCCTCGTAAAGCTCGTCTGAATGCTCCGTCGCGTACGCCCTGTCGAAGAGGCCGTTTCCGTAGAGCGGCACATCCGGTATCGCAAAGCTGAATCTCCCGTCGAGCGACTCGGCGAAAGAGATCACCTCTTCCCTGTCCGAGCCGAAGCACATCAGAACGTCGACGTCGTCCCCGAGCCTCGACGATACCCCGGCAAGGCTCTCGACCGGAAGACCCGCGTAAGTGCGGCTCCTTACGAATCCGTCGGAGGCGAAGACCGCCTCAGGCGAGACCCCGAGCGGCCCGAGTATCATCGATATCACCTTGTCCGCGCCGTTCCCCGTTCCGTAGAGCGCGACGGGGCGGCATCGCTCGGCGAGCGACTCCGAAAGAGTCGTGACCGACAGGTATTTATTGACCAATTCGTTTTTTGTCATCATTTTCTTGATTTTGCCGTCCGTATGATGTATAATCATAAAAAAGAACAAGGACGGTATAGAATTATGGATTGTATTTTCTGCATGATAAACGAGGGCAAGATACCCTCGACCAAAGTGTACGAGAACGACAAAGTCCTCGCGTTCCGCGACGTGAATCCCCAGGCTCCCGTTCATATCCTCGTCATCCCGAAGAAGCATATCTCCTCGGCGGACGAGATAACGGAGGAGAACTCTTCAGTCGTCGCGGCGATCTTCGAGGCGATCCCGAAGATCGCGAAGGCGGAAGGGCTCGAAAACGGCTACCGCGTCATCACCAATATCGGCGAGGACGGCGCTCAGTCCGTGAAGCATATGCACTTCCACCTCCTCGGCGGAAAAAAGCTGCCTGAGAGAATGTCGT
>CADBTH010000094.1 GCA_902797495.1 uncultured Ruminococcus sp. | reverse complement strand
TGAAGATTCCGCGTCTGTCCTGACAGAGATCCATCAGTCCGCCGACAAATTCGGAGGGGGTGATTATCGTGGCGTCGACGACCGGCTCCGCCGCAACCGCAATTTCGTCGGGCGTGGGATAGTTCGACGGGTTGTCTATGAATACGGTTTCGCCGTTCGTCTTCGTTATCTTATAAATAACGCTCGGCGCGGTCGTGATCAGGTCGAGGTTGAATTCGCGTTCAAGTCTCTCCTCGATTATCTCCATATGGAGGAGTCCGAGGAAGCCGCATCTGAATCCGAATCCGAGCGCGATACTCGTCTCGGGCTCAAACACGAACGCCGCGTCGTTGAGCTGGAGCTTTTCGAGCGCGTCCTTCGTCTCGTTGTAACGTGCGCCGTCCGCGGGATAGATACCCGCGTATACCATCGGGAGGACGCTTTTGAAGCCGGGGAGCGGCTCGGCGCAAGGCCTGTCCGCGTGCGTCACCGTGTCGCCGACCCTCGTTTCGGATACGGTCTTTATGGAGGCGGTGATATAGCCGACGTCGCCCGCCGCGAGGCGGTCTTTCTTCCTGAGCCCGAAAGCGTCCATCGAGCCGACTTCCACAACGTCGAACTCCGCGCCGGTGCTCATCAGCCTTATGCGGTCGCCCGCCTTGACCTCGCCGTCGTAGAGCCTTATGTATACGACGACCCCGAGGTAGCTGTTGTAGACGGAGTCGAATATTATTGCGCGAAGCGGCGCGCTCTCGTCTCCGTCAGGAGCCGGGATGTCGCGGATTATCGCGTCCATAACGTCCGATATGTTCAGTCCCGTTTTCGCGGAGACCGCGGGGCAGTCCTCCGCGGGGATGCCGATGATGTCCTCTATCTCGTCGCGCACGCGCTTGACGTCCGCGGACGGGAGGTCTATCTTGTTGATGACGGGAACTATCTCGAGGTTTGCATCGACTGCGAGATACGCGTTCGCAAGAGTCTGAGCCTCGATGCCCTGCGTCGCGTCGACGACGAGGAGCGCGCCTTCGCAGGCGTTCAGCGAACGGGAGACCTCGTAGTTGAAGTCAACGTGACCGGGGGTGTCGATGAGATTGAGCTCGTACACTTCGCCGTCCGGCGCCGTGTAGTCGATCCTTACGGCGCGCGCCTTGATCGTAATGCCGCGCTCTCTTTCGAGATCCATATTGTCGAGAAGCTGCTCTTCCATATCGCGGCTCTCGACTGCGCTCGAAAATTCGAGGATGCGGTCGGCGAGCGTGCTCTTGCCGTGATCGATGTGCGCGATGATCGAGAAGTTTCTTATATGCTTCTGTCTTTCGGTAGGCTGTGACATACCGTCCTCCGATCGTTTTCTTTATAATATATAATTATATCAAACACATAAAGAAAAATCAAGATTTGCCGGACAGAATGCCCGACAAATCTTGATTATTGCATTGCGGCGCCGCCGAGACCGAAGCTGACGCTGATCGCTTCGTCGACGGCGCTCATTATTTCATCGTCAAGGTGACCCATTTTTTCGCCCAGTCTTTTTTTATCGATAGTGCGGATCTGTTCGAGAAGGATCACGGAATCTTTCTGAAGTCCTACCTTATCCGCGAAGACGTCGATATGAGTGGGCAATCTTGTTTTTCCGAGCCGGCTCGTTATCGCGGCGGCGATGACCGTCGGGCTGTACTTGTTGCCGACGTCATTCTGTACTATAAGCACGGGACGAAGCCCGCCCTGCTCGCTTCCTACCACCGGACTCAGGTCCGCATAATAAATGTCTCCACGTTTGATGCTCACGCTATCACGCTCCGTTACTATATACTTCCCGGGCTTCCGCCTCTCTGCCATTAGTATTGCCACGTCACAGCGAGCTTAATCAGAGAGCGGCGCCTCAATAAAAGTATATTCAGAAGCGAGGAAAAAGGGCACGGTTGCCCGTGCCCTTTCGTTTATTGATTTGCTGTTATAAGTCAGTGATTATGCTGCACTTACGAGAGCCGCCTTCATCATCTTGAGGTCGAGGATCGTAACTGCGCCGTCGCCGTTCATATCAGCTGCTGCAAGCTCTTCGGGAGTTGCATCGTATGCGCCGGAGATGATGTTTCTGAGGAGTTTGACGTCCTTCATGTTGATAACACCGTCGCCATTGACGTCGCCGTCGCCTGCTTCGATAGGCTCTGCTAACTTGAGGTCGGAAGAACCGATTGCAAAGTTATCGATCTTAGCTTCAACGCCGAAGTCACGGATGACGGAGAAGTTCTGAGTTGTCGGGATGTAGTAAGCCGTATCGAACCATTCGTCGAATACGAGTACTTCTTCGCCGTCAACAAGGATCTTGACCCAGTTTTCATCGGAGTCTTCGCCGGGAGCGTAAACCTTGAACTGGATGTTGTAGGTCTTGCCTTCTTCGAGCGTGTAAGGAACAGTGATCGGCGTATAAGCGTTGCTGTTCCAAGGTCTTACGAAGAAGCAGTTGTTGTCGAAGTCGTAACCTGCTTCGTTTGCGATACCGGAGTCGCCGCCGAACCAGAACCATACGCCGTGACCGTAGCTTTCCGTACCGTCATCGTCCCATGTGCCGAGGATCGTAGCGTCGAAGGATACCGTGTAATCGTTGATAGCTTCCTGGAGAAGTACGAAGTCGTTGTAGTTCTGTCCGCATCCGTTCTGGAAGTGACCAACACCGTCAGCTACTACTTCGCCGTCGCTGTTGAACTCATCCCACAGTTTCTGAACGAGTGTTGCGTCTTCGAAGTCTGTGAAGAGGTAGAGGTTGCCTTCTGCAACTTCGGGAACAGTTGTGGAAACTGTCTCGTCGCATCTCTTGCACTTCCATGTCCAAACGCCGTCGCCCTTCTGGACGCCGTTGTAGTAGTTCGGCCAGTTGTGTCCGAGTGCGGGAACTGTCGTCGTCTTTGCTGTCTGTCCGCAGATAGCGCAAACTGTTGTATCGACACCTGTGTTCGTGCAGTCCGGATGTGCAGTTCTCGTCGTCTGGTACTGGATGTGACCGTTAGCTGCGCAGAAGTCTGCAGCGTCAAGGTCAACAGCATGTACGTCACCCTCGTTGCCGAGGTTAACTTCTTTTGCTTCCAGCTCGTTGGGCTGTTTAGCGTTGGAGTTCGTGTATGTGAAGAGCTGTACGTTGTCGATGATAGCGGTGCCGTTGTAAACGTTACCGATCATGAGGTTTCTCCACTCATCAGTCGTCTGACGAGGACCGTAAGCGAGTACGCCGTCAACATACATTGTAGCCTGATGGTTCTTGAAGGACCATGTGATCTCGTGAGAGTTGTCAAGCGTTGCTTCGCCCCATGCGAACTGTGTGAGGTCTTCGGTGTTGTCGCCGCCTCTGAAGCCGACAGAGTTGAGGCCTACTGCCCATCTGTCATAAGCTCCGTTGGACCAGATCTCGAAGTACGTCTCGCCTGTCGTGTCAACCTCGGGGATGAGGATGAGGTCGAGGCTGATGACGAAGTCTCTCTTACCGGATGCGATGGATTCCATATCGAAGTATGTGGAAACGTTTGTTGCATCCTGACCGATCTCGTAGTTGTAACCGTTCTGAACCTTGTATGCTGTTCCTTCAGCTGCATCGGTCGTATCGATCCAGTGGAAGATGTCGTATTCAGGTTCGGGTGCCGGAGGCTCTTCGCCGCCGTCGAAGTCGTAAGGAACGACTGCGCCGTCGCCGAGTTTGAGGTTCTGATCAGCTTCGAAATCTTCGAAGTAATCGTTGATGCTGAGGTTGTCGATGGAAAGCTTGCAAGGATGTGCGTTCCAGTCAGCCTTGATCGTGTTAGCTACGTGACCTGCAAATACGCCGTTGACGTAGATGTCAGTTCCGTTGCCTGCCGTACCGTCGAATATTGCATGGTACCATTCGCCTGCTGCGAATTCATAAGGAATAGTTGTGTCGCCTACACCGATGTATCCGATCTCGCCGGAAGCTACTTCGGTCGATGTGGTCTGAACGATAACTTCAGCGTCAGCGAGGAATCCTACTGTGTCGCCGTCGTTGTAATCAGCAGCTTTTACGCCGTGGAATACTTCGCCGTTCTGGGAC
>CADBTH010000093.1 GCA_902797495.1 uncultured Ruminococcus sp. | reverse complement strand
ATACCGAGTGGAAAGTTCCCGCCCAGACGTCTGACGCCGCATACGCGTCGTCGCCGAAAGACTTTGCGATCCTCTCTTTGATCTCGTTGGCGGCTTTGTTGGTGAAAGTTATCGCCATTACCTGATACGGCATCGGAGAGTCTGTTTTGAATTTGAGAAGATACTCGGCAAGAGCCGTACCCGTGAGGTTCCCGTACGCGAGCTTCATCTCGGCAAGATCGTTATCACCCGCGTCTTCGGGAACGTTTTGCGAAAAATACGCGTTGCCGTACCTTATCAGATATGAGAGCCTGTTTACAAGGACGGTAGTCTTTCCGCTCCCCGCACCGGCGAGGATAAGCAGAGGACCGTCTACCGTGAAAACAGCGCGTCTCTGTTCTTTGTTCAGGTGACCGTAATGCTTATCGAACAGGGCTCTTTTCAGTTTTATGTATTCGTCTCTGTATTCAGAGGTCATTTTCAAAATCTCTTTCTTAAAACATTGTATCCATTTTATCATATTTATCTTTGTTTTGCAATAATAAAACTTATAATGAGACGTTTTTGATCGCAAATTTACACTTGACAAAGTAACTCAGGGATTATAGAATTATTAAAAACACATGTGGAGAAGAATATGCCGAAACTGACAGAACTTGATAAAAATTTTTTATCCGCTCCCGACTCTCAGGGGCTAGTGTATTTCGATGCGTTCTCATCGCCAGTCAGGATATCGGGACTTCCGTGGAGAGAGACCAACGGGAATTACCACAGAATGGACGACAGGCTCGCGGATAGTTACAACGAGGGCGTGAGGACTCTTTCCGCAAACACCGCGGGAGTTCAGATCTCGTTCACCACGGATTCGAAACGCATCGGCGTCAAGGTAGATGCCGAGTGCAACAACTTTATGCCGCACATGGCTCACAACTCAAGCTCCGGGATCGATATCTACCTCGGCGGAGGAAGGAATAAGAAGTTTCACCGCACGTTCTTCGTTTATATGAACGAGCCCGATCACTACGAGGATACGAGAGAGCTTGACTCCTGCGGCACAAAAGAGGTTACGCTTAACCTACCGCTCTACTGCGGCGTGAAACGACTGCTTATAGGGCTTGACGAAGGTTCAAAAATCGGGACGCCGTCGCCCTTTGATTATGACCGCCCGGTGCTTTTCTACGGCTCGTCAATAACACAGGGAGCCTGCGCGTCGCGTCCGGGTCTTGCCTACTTCAACGTGCTCGGCAGGCGTTTCAACTTTGAAGTTGTGAACATGGGCTTTTCGGGCTCCGCGCGCGGTGAGTCGGTAATGGCGGAACAGATCGCGTCTCTCCCCCTTCAAGCGTTCGTTTTCGATTACGATCACAACGCCGACAGTCCCGAGTACCTTGAAAAAACTCACAGAGCTTTCTTTGAGACCGTGAGGCGCGCTCAACCCGATCTTCCGATAATCATAGTAAGTAAAGCGGACGTATCGGGAGGAAATGAGGAAACCGCGAGAAGACGGGACGTCATAAGGAAGACGTACGAATACGCGCTCTTGCGCGGCGATGCAAAAGTCTGGTTCGTCGACGGAATGAAGATATACGGCGACGACGCCGAAAACTGTACGGTGGACGGCGTACACCCGAACGACATCGGCTTCCGTCATATGGCGGATGCGATCGAACATGCGCTTCGCGAGGCACTCTGCGAATAAAAATACCGGCGCTCCCTCGCGGGAGCGCCGTTCTGTTCAGTAAATCTCTTTGTTTTTGTTCTTTTTCTTCATTGCTACGCTCTTGTAAAACTGCATTTTTCGGACCCGCGTTTCCGCAGATTCCGACTCGCATTTCAGCTTCAGATAGCTCTCGAAACGGGCGTGGTCAAGCTCTCCGGAATCCAAAGCCTCGCGTACGGCGCATCCCGGCTCGACTCCGTGCCTGCAGTTGCGGAATCTGCACCGTCGGACGAAAGCTTCAACGTCGGTAAAAGCGTCGCCGAGTCCTTCTGTGACGTCCCACATGCCGAGTTCGCGCATTCCGGGAGTATCGATTATCATCGCTCCGCATTTTAGCATTATAAGTTCTCTGTGTGTAGTGGTGTGCCTTCCCTTACTGTCGTCCTCGCGTATTCCGTTCGTGTCCATGATCACTTCTCCCGCGAGCGCGTTTACGAGACTGGATTTGCCCACTCCCGACGAGCCTAAAAACGCAAGAGTTTTTCCCTTTTCGAGATACGGTGCGAGCTCGTCCATTCCGTAACCGGTCTTTGCGCTGACAATATGCATTTTTACGTTCTCCGCGACACGGCTCACCCCGAGAATGAAGTCGAGATAATCGTCCGTGAGATCTGCTTTTGTCAGTACGATGACGGGCTCAGCTTTTGACTGTCTCGCCGCGGTCAGATAACGCTCCATTCGCTTCGGGTTGAAGTCGTGATTCAGCGACTGCATAATAAAGACGTAGTCAAAGTTTGCTGCGACCGCCTGTTCTCCTCGTCTCTTATCGGGGTCGCGCCTTGAAAAATAGGTTTTTCTGTCGAGTGTCTTAACGATGAGGCTCTCGCCTCCCGGATTGTAGCTTATCAGAACGAAATCGCCGACCGTCGGAAAAGTCTCTCCGTCGAAGTAGTACTCGCGGCTCTTCAGCGTTGCCGTACCGTCACCGAGCTCCGACACGAAAGCATAACGCCCTTTGTGTACCGCGGTTATCCTCGCGGGCGTACCCACGCTGAAGTCTGTATTTTCATAGAAATATCCGAAATCTTTTAAATTCATTTTTATACCTCCGTAATCAGTTTGTTGGTTCGCATTCTAACTGAAAACGGCGCAAAAATGCCGCAGAAAGCAACCCGTTCGGGGACTTCTGCGGCTTAAAAACATAAAAACACACCCTTTCGAGTGTGTGTGCGTACAAAAATCACGAAAGGTTCCTTGTTTCAGCGCGAGATGCGAACGGGTGAGACCGCGTACGGTTCCGCGCCGGTATTCAGTTAGATGATGATCGCCTCTGCAATAGCCGTCATAATATTTGATCTCCTTTCGTGTCTGCCGTATGGTCGTGGCAAACTTTGTAAATACATTATAGCACGCTAATTCTGTTTTGTCAAACGTTATTTAATGTTGACATAGTTCATTTAATATTCTATAATTGAACCATAATGATGATCAGGTGGTGTGATGTGGAAAGAGAGCAGTTTTTGAAGAACCTTGAACGTCCGAAAGGTATGATCGACGTCGTACTCGATACGGACGCTTACAATGAGATCGACGATCAGTATGCGATCTCGTATATGCTGACTTATACCGAAAAACTGAACGTCAAGGGTATATGCGCGGCGCCTTTTCTCAATGAAAAATCGTCGTCTCCCGGAGACGGAATGGAAAAGAGCTATGACGAGATATTGAAGCTTTTGAAGCT
>CADBTH010000092.1 GCA_902797495.1 uncultured Ruminococcus sp. | reverse complement strand
TGCCTTGCTTAACGAGCTGGTTAAAGGTTGGCATTTCTTTCCTCCTTTTCTTCAGTAATAAGTGTTTATTATACAAACCCGAGAGACTGGGTCGGTATCCGTTTTTGCGAGAGGGCGCAGTTGTCCCGTTCGCAACAAGGGTATTATAACACTATATTATATAAATGTCAAGGTCGTTTGATAATCTTTGCCGTTTTGCACAAGATTATCCGCCGCTCAAACTATTCTTTGCGTTTTTTTGATAGTTTATGCGCCGCAGAACTTCTCAGCCATCGAAGGAAACGTGAACAGAAGACGGCGAAGCCTTGAATAGATCTTCGGCAGATCGGAGGAGGGAAGCGGGTTCTCGCCTTTTCCGCACTCGACGGTGAACGACGGTATCCCGAGGGCTGACGTGACCCAATCGGTCATACCGCCGTAGAGCGCGCTCCCCTCCGGACGGCAGACGCGGTACCCCGTCGCCTCTCCGATCGCCGCGGCGAGAGCCCCGGCGCACGGAACGCGGGAGGAGTCGCCGAAGTAGATCTCTTCTCCCTGGGTGTGAAGGGTCAGACATCCCTTTATCTCTCTGTTGAATCTGATGAAATTGCAAAGTGCGCCGACCTCCGGCTCGCTCTCGGGGAAATTTCCCGAGTATTTCGTGGGCGCGCCGCCGTTGATGCCGAGGGTCCGTTCGACTTCTTTGTACTCGTAAAAGCCGGCGTCGTAGTTGTGGTTGAGGTCGACTCCTCTCGCGTTCGCCTGCCACTTCGTGAAGTCGTCCGAGCCGTTCATCGCAAGGAGCCGCTCCTTCAGTATGCACCCGTCGGGAACGCCCGATATTTCGATCTCGACCCCGTCGCAGTTGAGAGAGGGCACGACGTACAGAGTATACGGCGGCGCGCCGTCTCTTTCCGCCGCGCTGAGAAACTCGCCCGCGAAGGCGAGGAGGACGGACGACGTTATATGCTCCATGCCGTGGTGTGCTCCGACGTAGAGATAAGCCCGCGCCGCCCCCTCGTCCCCCATCGTCAGAAGAGGTATCCCCCTTCCGAGCACGGTCGAGCCGAGGTATCCGAACGACAGGGCGGGATATCGTTCGAGCAGTTTTCCGATAAAGTCGGTCATTCGTTCGTAACAGGTCGGGAGCTCCGGTAAAGCGTTTTTTTCCGTCATGGTATCACCTCCGTTTTTTAAACTTTATGAAACGCTGAGCGGATTATTCCGCAAATTTACAAAAATACCTACAAATCTTCCGCGGGATGTGGTATATTAATAGAAGAAAACAGAAACGGAGTTGATCATGAAAGACTCGTCATATGACAACGGCGCGGCGCCGCGCTGCACGGCGAAGACCTGCGCGGTTTTTGCGCTCATATTCCTCGCCGCCGTCGCGGCGAGCCGCTTCCTCGATATACGCGCCGCATCTCTTCGCGCGGACGCGCTCGCGTCCGGCGCCGCGGCAGAGGCTTGTTCGATCGCCTCGGTCCTTCTGTCTCTCGGCGCGCTCGCGTTCGCGGGCGGAGCGGTCATATTCTCGGCGGCATACGGAAAAGAGAAGACGGCGTTCGCCGCCGCGTCTCTCTTTTCGGCGGCCATTCTCGCGGACAGGATCTTTTACGTCGTATACAGCGTTTCGACGAACGTCAGGACTTTCTCGTCGGGCGCCGGAGCGGAGGCTTACGTGAGGGTCGGTTCCGACGCGCTTTTCGCCTGCGCCGCGCTCTTTCTGACGGCGGCTTTCTCCGTACGCACCGTATCGAAGTACGGCGCGGAGTCGGGAAGGGTAAAAACTTTTCCGCCTCTCGTTTTCACAGGGACGGTCACCCTCGGTCAGCTTGCGTATCAGACCTACGTCGCATTCTCGTTCTTCGCGTCTTACGACGACGTCACCGCGGTCGAAAAGAGCAATATCGCCGCGGATTATTTTTATATCCTTCTGAAGTACGGCGTCATCACGTACGGCGCCGTCGTGCTCCTCTTCGCGCTCCTCTCCGGACTGTTTAAAAGAAGCGCGGATAAAAATCTCAAAAACAGGTGACAAACCCCGATTTATATGATATAATTATCGTTACAATGCCGACTGTTCCCGTCGGCGGTACTTCAAGAGGTGAAAAATGAAAAGAAACATTTCGCGCATCGTATCTCTCGTACTCGTCGCGTCGCTCTCCGTCGTCTTCCTCGCTTCCTGCGGAGGACTGAAGAGCGCCTACGATTCATATGACCGTACGGGCGAGAACTACGATTACGATCTGACGGAATACGTTGCGATCCCCGAGTATCACGGCATCGAGATCCCCGATATCTCCTATACGCCGACGGACGAGGAGGTCGCGGACAACAGAGTTCTCAAGCAGGCTTACTTCACTCCCGAAGAGAGAGTCAACGAGCCGTGTCAAAAATACGATTTCATCGACTGCGCTTATTCGTGCGAGGTCGAGGGGATGAACTATCAGCCGTTCGATTCGTCGGTCGACAATTCGAGAACGTCGGTGTTCGTCGGCACGCACAGCTTCGGAGTTCCCGAGATCGACGACGCTATCGTCGGAATGAAGCCGGGGGATGAAAAGACGGTCGAGTTCACGTTCCCCGAGCCGTATCTGAAGGATCTTCCGAGCTCCGGAAAGAGCGGCACATTCACGATCAAGGTCGAACACGTGAGAAGAATGGACTTCGGCGATGACTTTTCCGGCTACACGGACGAGTTCGTCTCGGAGCACTACGGCTTTGCCAGCGTCGCCGAGTACGACGACGAGATCAGGACTCAGCTCACTCACGACATGGAGCTGAACTTCGAGAATTACGAGGTAGATCTCACGTGGGAGTACCTCTTCGACAACTCTCTCGTTTACAAGTATCCCGGTAAAGAGCTGAACAGCGTCAGAGACAGCGTTATGAACGCGTACAACGAGCGCGCGGAAGGCGCGGAAATGACTTTTGACGAATATGTAAAGAGTCTCGGTTATAAGGACAACGCCGATTTCTACGACAACTACCTCGAGCCGTACGCGAGAACGTACGTGAAGGAGGCTATGATCCTTATGCTGATCGCGAGATGCGAGGGCGTTACGCTGACGGATCAGGAGTATCAGAACGAGCTTCTCGACTACTGCAGCTATCTTCAGATCACAGACGTCGAAACCTGCGAGAAGGTCGTGAAGAGCGACTTCGGCTCGGTGCAGCTCTTTAAGGAGCAGCTCGTGATGAACAAGGCGAGGGAGCTCGTCGCCGCGTCCGCGACAAAGATCGACGCCGCCGAGTACTATAAGAACAAGCACGATGGCAAGTACGAGCTGGATCAGAAGGATATGATCGACTTCAACGACCCGGAGGGCGCGGGCGATATCCTCACGTGGGTGCTCGTCGGCGCGTGCGCCGCCGCGCTCGCTCTGATCGCCGTTCTGTGCGTGAAGCTCTCGAAGGCGGTCAAGTCGAAGAAGGCTCACGAAGCTGAGCTCGCCGCTCTCGAGGAGAAGAGAAGGATCAGACGCGAAATGAGGCGCGCGAACAAGAAGCACGCTCGGCGCGACGCGTCTTCCGACGGAGAAGATAAGGGCGAAGAATAACGGAATAAAGAGCATTTGCCCGGCGCATCATCCGCGCCGGGCTTTTTGCATATAATCTTCCGAAGAACATTATCGGAGGAGCGTATGGAAAAGGTCGGCGCTGACAGATACGGATTGTTGAAATTCATGGCGGGGCTTCTCGTCTTCGTCGCGGTATTCGCCGCGGCGTCGTATTTCATCGCGGTCGCCCTCACGAATTATTTTTCGGAGCTGTCGGGAGAGGGAAAGCTGATACCGGTCGTATCCTCCGATACTCTGCCGCGGATCATCATAGACGCGGGACACGGCGGAGAGGACGGAGGGTCGTCGTCGGGCGAGACGCTTGAGAAGGACGTGAATCTCGCAGTTTCCGAGAACGTGTATTATCTCTGCGCTCTGACGGGCGTTCCCGCCTCTGCGACGAGAAGGGACGACCGCGCGCTCTACGATATGTACGGAGATCTCGAAGACTACACGGGCAGGAAGAAGGCGTTCGACCTGAAGAACAGAGTGAGGTTTGCGAAGGAGGAGGGAGGCGCCGTCTTTCTCTCGATACACCAGAACAAGTTTTCAGACCCCGCGTACTCCGGGCTTCAGGTCTGGTACGCGCCCCGCGTCGACGGCAGCGAGGAGCTGGCGAGAATGATACAGTCGGCCTCCCGCGAGCATCTCGACCCGGAAAACGGCCGGGAGGTAAAGAGGGCGGCGTCGGCGATCTACGTTCTGCACCGTGCAAAGATCCCCGCGGTGCTCGTCGAGTGCGGTTTTCTCTCAAATCCGGACGATCTCTCGCGCCTTGCCGATCCGGGATACAGACGGCGGCTCTCGGGAGTACTGTTCTCGGAGTGCGCGAAGTTTATGTTAAGCGGTGCGGGATATTGATTTTTTTCATCGGGCGTGGTATAATCTTTGTGATATGAATCACGCCGTCCCGGAGGTACGCCATGGCAGGAGTAAAGAAGATATTCGTCTGCTCGGAGTGCGACTACCAGTCGCCGAAGTGGCAGGGAAAATGTCCCGAGTGCGGAAGCTGGAACACTTTCGTCGAGGAGACTTTCACGAAGGGCAAGGAGACGAAGGGCTCGTCCGCCGTGACGAGGGGAGACAGCGCCGTGCGCTTTTCAGAGATGAAGAAGACAGACAGCGAGAGGACTCTGACCGGTATCGGAGAGCTCGACCGCGTTCTCGGCGGCGGACTCGTCACGGGTTCGGTCGTTCTGCTCGCCGGAGAACCGGGCATCGGCAAGTCGACCCTTCTCATGCAGCTCTGCGGAAAGATGGGAGACGCGAAAAAGATACTCTACGTTTCGGGAGAGGAATCGAAGGGTCAGCTCAAGATCAGAGCGGACAGGCTCTCGGTCGCCCCGTCCGGGATGTTCGTTCTGACGGAGACCTCTGTAGAGGCTGTCATATCCGAATATGAAAAAGTCTCGCCTGACGTTCTTATAATAGACTCGATACAGACTATGAATTCGGAGCGCTCGTCCTCCGTCGCGGGAAGCATCGCGCAGGTGAGGGAGTGCGCCTCGGTCATAATGGACCGCGCGAAGCGCGACGGCGTGTCGGTGATCCTTGTCGGTCACGTCAACAAGGAGGGCGGGATCGCGGGCCCGAAGGTGCTCGAGCACATGGTAGACGCGGTGCTCTATTTCGAGGGCGAGCGTACTCAGAGCCACAGGATCATCAGGGCTATCAAGAACAGATACGGCTCGACGAACGAGATCGGCGTTTTCGATATGACGGACGCGGGGCTGACGGAGGTCGCAAACCCGTCCGAGATGCTGCTCGCGGGCAGACCCGAGGGAGTATCGGGCAGCTGCGCGGTGTGCGTTCTCGAGGGAACGAGACCTCTCGTCGCGGAGATACAGGCGCTCGTCGTTCCGAGCGTTTACCCGAATCCGAAGAGGACCGCGGACGGACTTGACTACAACAGGATGTGCCTGCTCCTCGCCGTCCTCGAGAAGAGGCTGGGGCTGAGACTGTCCGGGTGCGACGTGTATCTCAACGTCGTCGGCGGACTGAAGATCGACGAGCCGGCGGTCGACGCCGCCGTCGCAATGGCGGTCATGTCGAGCATGAAGGATATCGCCGTTCCGAAGGATCTGATCGTCATGGGAGAGATCGGTCTGTCGGGAGAATTCCGCGCAGTGTCCTACGCGGGACAGAGGGCGAAGGAGGCTTACCGCCTCGGCTTTACGAAGATCGCGATACCGAAGAGAGGCTCGTCGAAGATATCGGTCGACGGAGCCGAGATCATACCGATGAACAGTATATACAACGAACTTCTGCTTCTGACAAAATAATATAGTCATCTGCATAAAACGGGAGATGACGAGCATTATATTTTACAAGCGCATAACAACGATCCGCCGCGGGTTTCCGCGGCGGATCTTCCGTTTTTTCACCGAAGAATAAAAAGAATTAATTAAAATTTCCCGCGCGGGTCTTGTAATTTTATCTGTAGTATTGTATAATATCTATATTATAAAGAACTAACGAGGCAGAGGTCATTTTATGAAATTAACTTTCAAGGGCGGTATACACCCCGGCGAACACAAGAATACCGCAAAATGCCCCATCAAACTGTACACGAATCCCGAGAAGGTGTCGATACCGCTCTCGCAGCATATCGGCGCTCCGTGCGAACCTCTCGTCAAGAAGGGCGACGAGGTATACGCAGGGCAGAAGATCGGCGACGTTCCGGAAGGCGCTCTCGGCGCGCCCGTTCACGCGTCCGTTTCGGGCAAGGTCGAGAAGATCGAAGTCCTTCCGGATCTGCGGGGTAATCAGATAAAGCACGTCGTTATCGCCAACGATTATAAAAACACGGTCGACCCGTCGATCGCGCCTTTCCCGAAGAAGCTCTCGGAGGCGACTCCCGAGGAGATCATCGGAGTCGTGAGAGAAGCCGGCATCGTCGGCATGGGCGGCGCGGGCTTCCCGGCACACGCGAAGATCGCCTCGGCGATAGGCAAGGCGACGACGGTAATCGTCAACTGCTGCGAGTGCGAGCCTTTCCTCACCTGCAACTACAGACTGATGATAGAGCGTCCGACGGAGATCGTCAACGGCGCGAAGATCGTCATGCGCGCTCTCGGAAACGCGAGGGTCATCGTGGCGATCGAGGACAACAAGCCGCTCGCTATCAAAAAGATGGAGGCGCTCGCCGAGAAGAATCCGTCGTTTTCGGTCGTCGCTCTTAAGACGAAGTACCCGCAGGGCGACGAGAGACGGCTGATATACGCTCTGACCGGCAAGGAGCTGCCGAGAGGAAAACTCCCCGCCGACCTCGGATGCGTGATATTCAACGCCGAGACTCTGTCGGCTATCTACAACGCTTTTGCAAAGGGACTTCCTTCAATATACAGAACGGTAACGGTCGACGGCAACTGCGTCGCTTCCCCCTCTAACGTTCTCGTTCCGATCGGAGCGAGCGTCGGCGACGTCGTCGAGTTCTGCGGTGGGCTCTCGTTCCTGCCCGACAAGCTGATAAACGGCGGTCCGATGATGGGCAACGCGATGTGGTCGGCTGACCTTCCCGTGACGAAGACGACCTCCGGCATCCTCATCTTCTCGGAGGAATTCACCGAGATGAGGGAAGAGTCGAACTGCATCAGATGCGGCAGATGCATCAAGGCTTGTCCTTCCGGGCTCGCGCCGTGCTACATGGTCGCTTCCATTAAAATCAAAAATTATGAAGAAGCCGAGAAATTCAACGTCATGAACTGCGTTGAGTGCGGCTCATGCGCCTTCGGTTGTCCGGCGGCGATCCCGCTCGTTCAGTACTTCAAGCTGGCGAAGAGCGAGATAAAGAACAAAGCGCGCGCAAAAAAGTGAGCGCGGCCTCTTACGAAAGGAGAATTGACTGATTTGAAAAAGACTGACAGGAATCAATCGGCTCCCGATCTCAACACCGAGTTCGACGTCGGCGAAGAGTTCGAGAGCGACGTGGAGGCGGCGCTGACCGAGGAGATAGAGCACGGGAGCAGATACGATTTTCCCGAGCTTCTGAAGGTCTCCTCCGGCCCGCACATAAAGTCTCCGATATCTACCTCGTCCATTATGCTCGACGTTGTGATCGCGCTCATCCCCGCTTACGCGTGGGGCGTGCTGGTGTTCGGCATGAGAGCGCTCGTCCTCGGAGTCATCTCCGTCGCGTCGTGCGTTCTGTTCGAGTATCTGTTCCAGAAGATCACCGGACGCGCGAACACGGTGCGGGATCTGTCCGCGGTCGTCACGGGAATGCTTCTCGCCATGAATCTGACCGTCGGAACGCCTTACTGGCTCCCCGTCTTCGGAGCGTTCTTCGCGATCGTAGTCGTGAAGGGGCTCTTCGGAGGTATCGGCAAGAACATAGTCAACCCGGCTCTCGCGGCGAGGGCGTTCCTCTTCATCGCCTGGCCGAACGAAATGAAAGTATTCACCGACGCCGGCGTTAAATTCGGCGTGTTCTCGTCGCCCGGCGCGGATATCACGGCGAGCGCGACTCCTCTGACCGTCCTCTCCGCGGGAGACGTTCCGCAGAACAGTATATTCGATCTGTTCATCGGCAACGTCGGCGGATGTATCGGCGAAGTCTCCGCGCTCTTCCTCATCATCGGCGGCGTATATCTTCTCGTCCGCCGCGTGATCTCGTGGCAGACGCCCGTCGCGTATATCGCGGTCGTAGCTCTCGCGGGACTCATCTTCCCGAGGATCCCCGGCGACGGCGTCCAGTCCATGCTCACCGAGGTGCTCTCGGGCGGCGTGATCTTCTGTGCGATATTCATGGCGACCGACTACGCGACGACCCCCGTCGCTCCGTGGGGCAAGGTGATATTCGGCGTGGGATGCGGCGTCATAACGGTGCTGATCAGGTACTTCGGCGCATACGCCGAGGGCGCTTCATTCTCCATCCTTATTATGAATCTACTCGTATGGTACATTGATAAACTGACTTTACCGAAACCGTTCGGAGGTGGCGCCGATGTCAAAAAATAACGCAGCTGAAAAGAGCACGGCGGCGTACGTTCTGAAGATCGCCGGAGTCCTCACTCTGATCTGTTCGGTAGTCGCTCTGATGCTCGCGGCGGTCAACGCCGTTACGAAAGACAAGATAGCGGAAAACGTAAACAACGAAAAGCTCCTCGCGGTGAGCCGCATTTTCGGAGAGGTCGACGGAGTCGTTCCCGTGGACGGCACCGACCCCGAGATCATGCTCGTATCGAAGGACGGTGCGACTCCCGGCTACTGCGTGAGCGTGAAGCCTCAGGGCTACGGCGGCGAGATAGAGATGCTCGTCGGAGTCGCTCCCGACAGGAGCGTCAGGGGAGTCGAGATAATCTCGATGTCCGAGACCCCCGGCGTCGGAAGCAGGGTCAAGTCGGACGAGCACTTCCTGCCCCAGTTCGCAGGGAAGAGCGGTCCTTTCGAGCCCGGAAACGGCGCGGACGCGATATCCGGCGCTTCCATCAGCTCGAGAGCCGTCATGGAGGGCGTGAACGCGGCGATCTTTGCAGAATTCGATTTTAACGCCGCCGCGGCGAACGCGGGACTGTCTGTCGTCTCCGTCGTTCCTGACGACGGGACGGAGGACGGATCTGAGAGCGAGGATACGACGGCGGAGCCGGAAACGACTGCCGCGCCCGAAACGACTGCCGCGCCAGAAACGACCGCAGCTCCCGAGACTCAGCCGGAGACCTATATCGACCCGTACGCGGTCGGAGGCTACGGCGTAGGGGAGAACAACCCCTCGGACAATATGTACGTTGAGACCGTTGACACGACGGGTTATTATCAGGAACACGAGACGACCGACACTACGACCGCCGAGACGGACGAGTTCGGAAACCCCGTGACGACCGGCGCGTGAGAGGAGGTTTTGCAGTATGATATCGTATAAAAAGATACTCAAAGACGGACTGCTCGACAACAACCCGACTCTCGTTCAGCTGATCGGTATGTGCCCGACCCTCGCCGTCACGACCTCCGTCGTGAACGCGCTCGGAATGGGCGTCGCTGTCATAGTGGTCCTGACGTTCTCGAACCTTTTCATATCTCTTCTCAGAAAGATAATACCGCCGCAGGTGCGTATCGCGGCGTTTATAGTGGTCATATCCGGTTTCGTCACCGCGGTCGAATTGCTCCTCAAGGCGTATTTCCCCGCGATATCGGCGTCTCTCGGACTCTTCATACCGCTGATAGTCGTCAACTGTATCATCCTTGCGCGCGCCGAGGCGTTCGCATCGAAGAATCCTCCTCTCGCATCCGTCGTCGACGGACTCGCGATGGGCGCGGGATTCACCTGCGCGCTGACGGTGATCGGCTTCATCAGGGAACTGCTCGGAACGGGCAAGGTGTTCGCGTCCTCGGACGGCACGGGCGGCATATCCCTGATCGGAAAGCCCGCGATAATCTTTATCGCTCCCGCAGGAGCGTTCTTCACGCTGGCGTTCATCGTCGCGGCGTATAAGGCGATAAGAAACAGGATCGCCGACCGCGAGGAGGAGATGAGAGTCGGCGAGATCCACGCGGAAACGGGGCAGAGCGACTACTACGACACCGTCCGTCTCGACGATGAAGAAGACGACTACTATGACGAAGACCGCGACGGATACGAAGGCGAAGAGAACGAAGAAGAGGAGGACGGCGAAGAATGACTAAAATACTCCTCATAATGTTCGCGGCGATAATCACCGAGAACTTCATCTTCTCAAGATTCTACGGCATCTGTCCGTTCCTCGGAGTCTCCGACAAGCCGTCGACGGCGCTCGGTATGGGTATGTCCGTCACGTTCGTCATGACTCTGTCGAGCGCGGCGACCTACCTCGTTTACCACTACGCTCTCGTTCCTCTCGGACTTGAGTATCTGAAGACCGTCGCTTTCATCCTCGTTATCGCGGCGCTCGTTCAGTTCATAGAGATGTTCTTAAAGAAGTACGTACCGTCGCTCTATTCGGCGCTCGGTATTTATCTGCCGCTGATCACCACGAACTGCGCGGTGCTCGGCGCGGCTCTCACTAACATTCAGAAGGGCTACACCTTCGTCGAGAGCGTTGTGTTCGGCTTCTCCGCGGCGATCGGCTTCACGATGGCGATCCTCATCTTCTCCGGAGCAAGAGAGAAGATGAAGTACGCCGATCCCCCGAGAGCGTTTAAGGGAATGCCCCTCGTTCTCATCGCGGCGGGTCTTCTTGCGATGGCGTTCTCCGGCTTCTCCGGATTCAGTTTCTGAGGAGGTGCGGGATGGAAATTTTAACAGCTTTTCTGATATTCCTCGTACTCGGCGCGGCGATAGGCGTGCTCCTCGCGATAGCCTCGAAGGTCTTCCGCGTGGAACATGAGGAAAAATACGAACAAATAAAAGAGTGTCTGCCCGGCGCGAACTGCGGCGGATGCGGATACGCGGGATGCGACGCGCTCGCCGAGGCGATCTCGAAGGGCGAGGCGAAAACGAATTCCTGCACGGTCGGCGGTAACGAAGTCGCCGTCAAGATCGCGGAAATTATGGGCGTTACAGCCGAGAAGGCAGTCCGCATGAGGGCGCAGGTCATGTGCTCCGGCACAACCGAATGCTCCGCCAAGAAGATGGACTACGCGGGCATTTCCGACTGCCGCGCCGCCGCCGCGATAGGCGGAGGCGACAAGATGTGCCCGAACGGGTGCATAGGTCTCGGAACGTGCGTTGAGGCGTGCCCCTTCGACGCGATAACCGTCGAGAACGGAGTCGCGGCGGTAGACTACGCGAGATGCCGCGGATGCGGCGTTTGCGTCGCCTCCTGCCCGAAGGGCATCATCGAGCTGATACCTTACGACAGCCGCCACTGGGTCGGCTGCAAGTCGAGGTCCGACGGCGCGATGACGAGAAAGATATGCGATATGGGATGCATCGGCTGCGGCATCTGCGCGAGAAACTGTCCCGCGGAGGCTATCGTCGTCGAAAACCACGTCGCCCGCATCAACTATGAGAAGTGCATCGCGTGCGACGCGTGCATAGAGAAGTGTCCGAGAAAGATCATCTGGTCCGCCTCCCGCCTCGGCAGAGAGGGGATCATGATATCGAGACTCTGACAAACAAAAAAATGCGGCGAAGCCGCGAGAGGGTGGATATATGTCTGAAAAACTTGTAATCACGATCGAAAGACAGTACGGAAGCGGCGGCCGCGACGTAGGTCACAAGGTCGCAGAGCTTATCGGCGCTCACTGCTACGATCAGGATCTGATCGTTATGGCGGCGAAGAAAAGCGGCATCAGCGAAGAGGCTCTGAGAGCCGCCGACGAGCAGGCGTCGAGCAGTCTGCTCTACACGCTCGCTATGGGCGCCTCGATGATCTACACGAACACGACTCCCATGGCGGTGCCGATAAACGACGCGCTCTTCATCGCTCAGAGCGAGATCATCCGCGAGCTCTCGGAGACGGAGAACTGCGTCATCGTCGGCAGGTGCGCGGACTACATTCTGAAGGATCACGCGAAGCTCGTCAAGGTCTTCGTCCAGGGAGACGTCGAAGACAGGATCGAGCGCATCACTCAGCGCGCGGGCATTTCGGCGGGAGAGGCGAAGGACCGCATCTCCAAGAAGGACAAGAAACGCTCGAGCTACTACAATTACTACACGGGAGGCAAGTGGGGCAAGGCCGAGAACTACAATCTCGTCGTTTCGACGAGCAAGATCGGGATCGACGGCGCCGCGAAGCTGATCGTGGAGTACGCGAAGACGTTAGGGTATTTAGAATAAAAAGAATGCGAGGGGAAACTTTTGAAAAAGTTTCCCCTCGCGCTCCCTTTCAAAACTTTTGAAGGGGGGATTTTTATTATTTGATGAAGTCCAGAATATCGTTCGTCACTTCCTCGCGGCAGGTCTCGTTGAGGATCTCGTGACGGCAGTTTTCGTAGAGTTTCATCTTTACGTTGCAGCCTGCGGCTTTGAGTCCTTCGTATACTGTCGTAACTCCTTTGCCGTAGTCGCCTACGGGGTCGTCGGAGCCCGAGACGAGGAGGACGGGGAGCTTTTTATCGAACGACGTGAACCAGGTCTTCTCGTTGCACTTCTTATTCATCACGACGAGGTCGCGCATCGCGCTGACCGTGAAGTGGAAGGTGCAGTATTTGTCCGCGGCGTACACGTCCTGGACGTGGTGGTCCTTGGAGAGCCAGTCGTATTTTCTCGTTTTGTCGAAGCGTTCGTTGTACTTGCCGAACGCGGTGTTTTCGATAAACGGAGAGATATGACGTTCTCCGCGGAACGTTTTGATGAGGCCGGCGAGCGCGATACCCGCTCCGGCGGCGGGGTTCGGTCCGCCCGTGCCCATGACGATCAGTTTGTCGGGCTTCGCATCTTTTGCCGCGAGGCGGACGATGAACGAGCCCATACTGTGTCCGAGCAGGTAAAGCGGAAGTCCGGGGTGTTCCTCCCTGACGGATCGCTCCGCGTTCGCGACGTCGCCGACGAGGTATTTCCAGCCGTCCTTGTGAGCGATGAAGCCGAGCTCGGAGTCGTCCCTTGCGGTGTCTCCGTGGCCGATATGGTTGTAGCCGAAGGCGAGGTAACCGTTACCCGCGAGCGTCGACATGAACGTGACGTATCCCTCCCGGTCGAGGTGTTCCGTCATTCCGTGGACGACGTGGAAGAGACCTTTGATCTCTCCTTCCGGCTCGAATACTCTCACCCTGAGAGTGTGGACTCCGTCGACGGAGGGTATCTCTTTGACGTACTTTTTGAATTCCTGCATAGCGAACTCCTTATAATCAGAATTTGTCTACCGGGTACATTATCATAAGCTGGCGCACCTTGCTCTGATACGCCTTCTGCTGCTTGTCCTGCAAGACGCTCACACGGATCTGCTCCTTGACGTCGTCGAACTTCATCTCCGCCGCGGCGTTCTTCGAGTTGACTCTTATTATGTGGTATCCGAACTGTGTCTTTACAGGGCCGACAAGCGTTCCGGGCTCTGCTGAGAACGCCGCCTCCTCGAATTCGGGGACGAACTGTCCTCTCGCCGCTTCACCGAGCGAGCCGCCCGCTTCTCTCGACGGGCAGGTGCTGTATTTCGCCGCCGCTTTCTCGAACGTGATCGAGCCTGACTCGATCTCTTTTTTTATATCTGCGCATCTGTCCTCGTCCTCGACGAGTATGTGGGAGACGTCGATCGTCTCCTGCGAGACGAGGTCTGATTTGTGTTCCTCGTAAAAGCTCTTTACCTCGTCGTCGGTCACTCTCGTACCGGCGACTGCTTTCTGTATCGCGTAGTTATAGAGAAGTTCGTCCTTCACGCGGGCGAGCTCTTCCTTGAACGCGGCGTCGCGCTCGAAGAGATTGCGCTTCGCGTCGAGAAGTATCAGCTTGCGGTTGATGAGCTGCTCGAGTATGACGGCGCGTCCTTTCGGGTTGTCGTAAACTGCGGCGTTCTGCCCCATAGACGCGAGCATTTCCTCAACGTCCGCTTCCGTTATCGCTTCTCCCGCGACTGTCGCGAGTATTCTTCCTTCTGCCATAGTATCCTCCGAAATTTTGTTTCCTTTATATTCTACCATATCTTACGATCTTTTGCAACAAAGTGACGAAATAAATATCGCGCCCTTGAAAAGGACGGCGCGATGTGGTAAAATATATAATTAATAAGAATGTGCAAAAAACGGAGGCGTTAAAATGATAGATTTCAACAGATATTTTCTCCACGAGCATCAGATCTTTCTCGACAACCTCAACTACGAGGTCGTAAAGCTCGAGAAGGCGACGGGCGAGGTCAAGCTCAACTGCAAGGACACCATCGTCGCTCAGCTCATCGACAAGGTCGGAGTCAAGGTGACGTTCAACCGCACGCTCTCTTTCGAGCCGGAGGGAATGTTCTTCCTCTCCGTCACGTTCGGCGTTATGATGAGATTCAACCCCGTTTATTACGACGAGATCATGTGGAAGAATATCGATATCGCGGGCGAGTTCAAGATCGGCTGTCCGCACATACTCACAAACCTCATGTCGCGCACCTCGATGCTTGTCTCACAGATAACCTCGGCGTCCGGTCAGGTGCCGATCATCACTCCCGGCGGGCCCGCTCCCGCAAAAGGGGCGGCGAAATGAGCGCACTTACGCTCTCTACCCCCGTTTCCGAGCTGAAGGGGGTGGGCGAAGTCAGGAGAAAGGCGCTCCTCCGTCTCGGCATCGAGACCGTCGACGACCTGCTTCACCACTACCCGAGGGCTTACCAGAACAGGGGAGACGTGAAGAACACCGCCGAGATAAAGAAGGCGCTGTCGGACGGCGTGAACGAGGCGGTCGTGTCGACCGTGCTGACGGTCGCGACGACGCCTGTCGCCCGCATGATACGACGCGGTATGAATATAATGAAGTTCCGCGCGTTCGACGAGTACGGCACCGTCGAGATGACGTACTTCAATCAGAACTATCTTAAGGATACCTTTACGGTCGGAGCGGAGTTCCGCTTCTGGGGAAAGGTCGAGCGCGACGGAGCGGGGCTCCGTATGGTCTCGCCGATCTATGAGCCGTACTCGGAGTCGGCGCGCCTTCCCGCGCTCGTGCCGGTATATCCGCTGACCTCCGGCATCACTCAGAAGTTTTTGTCCGGTATCATCAAAACGTCGCTCGAAGCGGCGGACGGGATAGAAGACTCCTTTTCCGCGGACTTCTGCAGCAAATACGGGATCGAGACCCTTCCCGAAGCCATAAGAAAAATACATACTCCCGAGAGTATGTCCGATATGGAAGCGGCAAGACGAAGGCTCTGCTTCGAGGACGTCTTCATGACCGCCGCCGCGCTCGCCTCGGAAAAGAGCAGACGGGCGGGAGGCGCCGCGCCGAGGTTTGAGAATACCGACGTGTCGCCTTATCTTGAGTCGCTCCCCTACGAGCTGACCGGAGCGCAGAAGAGAGCGCTCGGCGAGATCCTAGGCGACCTCTCGAGTGACGTTCCCATGAGAAGGATACTGATCGGCGACGTCGGAAGCGGCAAGACCGCGGTCGCCGCGGGAGCCGCGTACGCCGCGGTCAGAAACGGGTACCTCGCCGCCGTCATGGTGCCGACGGAGATACTCGCAAATCAGCACTATCAGGACCTCTCGGCGATATTCGCGCCGCTCGGAGTCAACGTCGCACTGCTGACCGGATCCCTTCCGGCGGGAGAGAAAAAGAGGATACAGTCGCTCCTCGCGGGCGAGTCGACGGACCTCACCGGCGGGATCGATATCGTCGTCGGAACTCACGCGCTCATCTCCGAGAACGTGAAGATGTCGAGGCTCGGACTCGTCATAACGGACGAACAGCACCGCTTCGGCGTCATGCAGCGCGCCGCTCTCGCCGATAAGACAGGCGAAGTGCACATCCTCGCGATGAGCGCGACTCCGATACCGAGAACTCTCTCGCTCGTATACTACGGAGACCTGTCTCTCTCAAGACTCGACGAGATGCCTCCCGGACGGCAGAGGGTCGATACTTACGTCGTCGACGAGAGATACCGCGACAGGATCAACAGATTTATAAGGACCCACGCGAGAGCGGGGAACAGAACGTATATAGTCTGCCCGATGATCGAGGAGAACGAGATCAAGGCGAAGAACGCGCTCGACGAAAAGGAAAGGAGCGACCCGGAGGAGATGGCGAACGTCGTCCTGACTCACGACGTCTCCGAGAGCGCGCCGCTCAAATCGACCGTAGAGTTCGCGCGCGAGACCGCGCTGAGACTCCCCGACCTCGCGGTCGGTATGGTCAACGGAAAGATGAAGCCCGCTCAGAAGGACGCCGTCATGAAAGACTTCTGCGAGGGAAGACTCGACGTGCTCGTCGCAACGACTGTCATCGAGGTCGGAGTAAACGTACCCGAGGCGACTCTCATGATAATCGAGAACGCGGAGCGTTTCGGCCTGTCCCAGCTCCATCAGCTCAGAGGCCGCGTCGGACGGAGCGACAGAAAATCGTTCTGTATACTCGTCTCCGACTCGAAGAGCGAGAAGGCGAAAGAACGACTGAACGTCATGAAAACGACGTACGACGGCTTCGAGATCGCCGAGTACGATCTGAAGATGCGCGGCGCGGGAGACTTCTTCTCGCCCGAGGGCAGCATACGTCAGCACGGCGACGCCTCGTCCATGATAACCGATTCAGACGCCGACAGGAGGATCACCGAGGAAGCCGTCGCCGCCGCTCACGAGACGGTGGAGCGCGACCCCGACTTCACGCTTCCGGAAAACAAAAAAATAGGCGAACGCATCTCGAAAATGCGCCGCGGCATAGAAAATACAATAAACTGAACCACTATAGCTTTTCAAAACTTTTTTCCAAAAGTTTTGAAAGGGGTTTAAGGGGGAAACTTTTTCAAAAGTTTCCCCCTTTAAATTATGCTGTTTCCAACTCAAACCAGAACGTGCTGCCGGAGCCGACTTTGCTTGCGACGCCGAAGGCGGCGTTGTGCTTCAGAAGAACGTTCTTGACTATCGAGAGACCGAGACCGGTGCCGACCTTGCCCCTGTTGTGGAAGCCGCCGACCTTGTAGAATCTGTCCCAGATCAGAGGCAGCTCCTCCTCGGGGATGCCCTCTCCGGTGTCAGTCACACTGATGCGAACCTTGCCGTCAGAGACCGTTTGAGTGACGGTGACGAGACGGTCGTCGCCCGTGTAGTTGATCGCGTTGTTCACGAGATTGTAGATGACCTGAAGGATGCGCGTCTTGTCGGCGATGACGACGGCGTCGGAATCCGCGTTGAAGACGAAGCGGTAGCCGTCGCGCTCGGTGAGGTGGGAGTAGCGCGCGAGGGTCTCGCGCACGGCCTCCGTCAGAGAGAAGCGTTCGGGCTTGATGGCCGCACCGTCCTCCGTCAGCTTAGAGAGATCGAGAACGTCCGATACGAGGGAGGAAAGACGGGTCGCCTCGTCGATCACCACCTGGATGTTTTCGGCGTTCATCTCGCCCGGAATGTCGCGCATGACCTCGGAGTAGCCGCGGATCATAGTCAGCGGAGTGCGCAGGTCGTGAGATATGTTCGCGACGAGCTCCTTCTGCATGGTGTCGAGCTTAGAGAGCTCTCCCGCCGCGTAGTTCAGCGACTCGCCGAGGCGTTTCGCCTCGAGGAAGTTTGCGCCTTCGCTGTCGAAGTCGACGTCGTATCTGCCCTTTGCGAGAAGGGACGCCTCGTCCGTCATTTTGACGATCGGGCGGGACAGACGCTTGGATATCACGGTGGATATGACTGCGGACGCCAGCGCGAGGAACGCGGTGACGGCGATGAGCTGATAGGTCAGAACTCTCGTCGTCGCGGTGATCGGAACGATCTCGGAGTCGGTCAGAACGAGATAATCGTCGCCGTCGTAAGAGACCACCTTCGCGAAGATGACGGTCGAAGGATTCGAGCCGTCCGCTCTGTCGGGAACGACGATGTCCTCGCTCCCGTCGAAGGTCATCTCGAGCCGCTTCTCGTAGAAGCCCTCCTCCTTCGCCTTCGTGTACAGTTCTGTCAGAAGAGCGTCGGACCCGAGGTTGTGGATCATGCAGTTCGTCTGTATGTGGGAGTGAGCGACGCGCTCGCCGCTCCTGCCCGATACGCGGTATACGCTCACGCAGCAGTTGTACTGCTTGGAGGCCGCGAGGACTCCGGCGTCGGTCGCTTCCTCTCCCTCGCAGACCGCGGAGCATATGTTCTCCGTGCATTTTTTCATGTCGTGCCGCCTGACGGTCTTGTAGACCGCTCCGAAGAATACGGTCTGAAAGAGCCATAGAACGACTATTATTATCAGAGTGAGAACGGCGAAAGCGCGGAATATTTTTAAAGACAGAGGAGCGGGGCGCCGCTCTTTTTTCTCTTTTCCGGAGCCGCCGTCTCGCTTCTTATACGCTCGTGTCAAAACGGTATCCAACTCCTCTCAGCGTGACTATGTATTTCGCCGCGTCGCCGAGCGAACGGCGAAGGAGCTTTATGTGAGTGTCGAGGGTGCGGTCGTCGCCGAAGTAGTCGTAACCCCACACCTCGGTTATGAGCCTCTCGCGCGTCAGCGCGATGTTGCGGTTTTTCAGAAGGTAGAAGAACAGATCGTACTCCTTCGGCGACATCTCGACGCGCTCGCCGTTGACGGAGACGACGCGCGCCGTCACGTCGGCGGTGAGACAGCCGAGCGTGAAGACCTCGTTGGCGGAAGACGGGCTCTTTGATGAGGCGCGCTTCATTATCGCGTCGACGCGGAGCATCAGCTCCTTCGGAGAGAAGGGCTTCACGACGTAGTCGTCGATACCGAGCTCGAAGCCGTTTATCTTGTCGTACTCCTCGCCCCTCGCGGAGAGCATGATTATAGGTATATCCGAAAACTTTCTGATCTCGCGGCACGCGGAAAAACCGTCGAGTTCGGGCATCATGATGTCTATTATCATAACGTCGAATCCGCCCGCACGGCAGAGCTCTATCGCCTTCATTCCGTCCGACGCCTCGGTGACCTCGTGTCCCTCGAAGGAGGCATATTTGGAGACGATCTTTCTTATCATCTCTTCGTCGTCGACGACAAGGATCTTATACATAACGCTGTATCCTTTCTGAAAATGAGGGGCATTGATATGCCCCTCTCATTATTATATCATATTTTATGAGTTTGTCAACGCTCAGTTTCCGAATGAGATACCGCGCTCGTCGGGCTTGTATTCGTAGCAGGTTACCTTGACGTCGACGGTCTTTCCGTTTCTGAGGATCGTGAACGTCAGCTTGTCGCCGACCTCGTGATCCTGAAGGATAGCCTTCACGTCAGCCTTCGTCGATACCGCAGTTCCGTCTACCGCAACGACCTGGTCTCCGTACTGAAGAACGTCGTCGTTGTAGCCTTCCTCGCAGGAGTAAACGTAGAGGACTCCGGACGAGGAGGTCGAGAACCAACCGCCCATGTTCGCTTCGTAGAAGGAGATGCCGAGGTAGACCTTGCCCTTGACGTAGCCGTACTCGAGGAGCTGTTCCGCAACGTCCTTCGCGTCGTTCGACGGGATCGCGAAGCCGAGTCCCTCGATGCCGGTGCCGGAAGACTTCGCGTTCACGATGCCGACGAGCTCGCCCTTGAGGTTGAACATACCGCCGCCGGAGTTGCCCGGGTTGACCGCCGCGTCCGTCTGGATGAGGGACATCTTCGTGTCGTCGATCTTGATCTCACGGTCGGAAGCGGAGACGATGCCTGTCGTCACCGTGCCGCCGAGCTCACCGAGAGGATTGCCGACGACCACTATCTGTTCGCCTACGGCGAGGGAGTCGCTGTCGCCCCATACCGCCGCCGAAAGGTCCTTCGCTTCGATCTTGATTATCGCGATATCCGCGTCTTCGTCGCGCCCTACGACCTCAGCCGGATACTCCTCGCCGTTGCGGAGGCGAACCGCGATCTTGCTCGCAAGTACGTTTCCGTTGTCCGTGTCCGCAATGACGTGGTTGTTCGTTACGATGTATCCGTCTTCTGAGACTATAACGCCGCTTCCGGCGCCCTTGTTGACGTACTGTCCGAAGCTGAAGTAACCGGTCGTCACGAATTCTGTCGTTATCTCGACGACGGAATCCGATACCGTGTCTGCGACCGCCGCGACGGACGCCTGAGAGCCGGATAACGCCGCGTCGTCCGCCTTGGTCTCGACCGATCTGTACATCACCGCCGTGCCGTCGGCGCCGCCGGACTTAAAGAATCTTCCGTAAAGGTAAGAGCCCGCGAATCCCGCGCAGCAGGAGAGAAGGAGAGTCAGAAGAGCGAGCGCGATCGCGCCGCCTTTCGTAAACGGACGCTTTTCCTTCTTTTCTTTTTTCTCTTTTTTCTTCTTTTCGGGCTTTACCGCGTCGGTCTGAGGCTGAGCGTAGCCCTGTGCGCCGTAGCCGTAACCGTAGTACTGCTGACCGCCGCCGGCGTACTGCCCGGGAGCGTACTGACCGTACGCCTGACCGTTCTGCTGAGAAGCTCTGTACTGAGCCTGCTGAGCCGGAGCCGAGTAAGCCTGATTCTGCCACGACGGCTGCTGAGGAGTCGAGTAAGTGTACGAGGGGATGGCGTTCTGCGCCTGCGATACGGTCTCATTCGCCGCGTCCGCCGCGCCTGCCGCCGCTTCGTCGACCTTTTCCGTGAAGTTGTTCGCAGCGTCCTTTATCTCAGAGGCCGCCTCTTCCGCTTCGTTTTTTATTTCGTTGATATCGGGAAAATTTTCTGACATTTTTGTTACCTCCGTCATCTTCTTATCGTTTTGTGAGCTTATTATAACCCCCTATTGTGACGGTTTTTTGAAGACAGGCGGAAAACAAATTGAAAAAGCGACGGAAATTATCCGTCGCTCATAAGTTATATGTTTGTCACCCGAGCGTTACCACGAAGCCGTCCACGTTGTTGCCGGAGATCGTGTAGTCTCCGTCCGCGGGAAGCGGAACTTCCGTCACGCCGCCGTCGGAGGCGGGCACGAAGTAGACGATGCTCTCGGAAGAGGTCTTCTCATAAGCCGCCGCGTCTACCGTCTTTATCTCCGAGGTCATGCTGTCGAAACACATAGCCGAGGAGAACGTGTAGTTCTTGACGTAATCCGTGTACTCCTCGAGACAAAGATCGTTCTTGTCCATCACGCGGGAGTGGGGAAGTCCGACGTATCTGTAGTGCCAGCCCTCGTAGCTGATCGACGTTATCCCCGCCTTGTGCTCCGGGTAGCGGAGAACGTAGCCGTACCTGTCGTAGTTCTCCATGAACCATTCGGTGTCGGGGTACTCCTCGATGTCGTAGCTCTCGCCGTTCGTGTAGACGGAGAGGTCCATCGCAAGCCCCGTGTGGTGCTCGCTGTAGCCGGGGTCGGCGACGTACGCCGCGGCGTATTCGCTCCCGTAGCGGTCGACTCTGTCCTGATAGATCTCCTGCTGCTTCTCGAGCCCGCGGAACGACGAGACGACGAGAACGTCGTCGAATCCCGTGTTCGCGTAAAGATCGTTCGTTAGCTCAACGAACGCGTCGAGAGCGGCGGACTGAAGGGAGACGTCGAGAGTCGAGACCATGAAATGCTCGGCGCGCGGCTTCATCTGAAGAAGGACGTCCTCTTCCGGGAAGACGTAGGCGTACCTGTAGTTGACGAGGATCAGATCCCCCTCGTGTATCTTGTCGTTCGTCACTGCGACGACGCGACCCGTCGGCGTCACGGCGGGCGTTTCCGCAACGGTATCAGGCGCAGCATCAGCCGCGGAAACGCCGTCTTCGGAGTCGGAAGATACTTCCTCCGTCTGAACTTCCGCGGCGCTCTCCTCCGCCGCCTTGCGGTCGGCCTCGTCGTTTCTGAAAATAAGGTAACCGCACGCGGCGAGAACGGCGGCGAAGAATATCACCAGAGCCGCGACGGCGAAATTGTGCTTGCGGCGGCGCTTCGTGTTCTTCGTCACGCGGCGCTTCGCCCCGCGCTCATCCTCGACGGAGCTCGAGTACCTGACCGAGCCGTCGTTCCGCCGCATGGACTCCGCGCCGAGTATGTTGTCGTTTGAGTAATCGTCGGCGACTCCCATATATTCGGAAGAGGAGGAAACTTTTTCTCTTATTCTTTTTCCGGCGGCTTCGAGCCGCTCGTTCTTGTTGTCTTCCATTTAATATATACCTTTTTAATGTTTTGTGGGGGTTCGCGAAGGGGGAACTTTTTCAAAAGTTCCCCCTTGCATATTCCGTGCTGTTTTGATCTTAACCGTTCAGAGCGTCTTTTCTCGAAAGGTTCATTCTGCCCTTTTCGTCGACTCCGAGGTATTTTACCTTCATCGTGTCGCCTACTTCGCAGACGTCTTCGACCTTCTCGGTGCGCTTGAAGTCGAGCTTGGAGATGTGTACCATGCCCTCCTTGCCCGGCGCGAACTCGACGAACGCTCCTATCGGGATGATGCGCGTTACGACGCCTTCGTATATCGCGCCGACTTCCGGCTCGAATATGATGCCGTCGATGATCTTCTTCGCCTCGTCGATGGCGTTCTTGTCCACCGCGGAGATGAACAGGGAACCGTCGTCCTCGATGTCGATCTTCGCGCCCGTGTCAGCGCAGATCTTCTGGATGACCTTGCCGCCCGTGCCGATGACCTCGCGGATC
>CADBTH010000091.1 GCA_902797495.1 uncultured Ruminococcus sp. | reverse complement strand
GGTAGCGAAGCGGGGATGGCGGTGTTGAATGACAGTCCGGTGGACTGTCAGATCCGCCATCTGACCGAGCCCGCAGGCGAGAAGGTGTCAAGCTTGCTTGACGGATGAGGTGTAGACCGCGGAGCGGTCGTCATACCTTCACTAAATATTTGCGCTCGACCGCTCCGCCGAAGGTGGCGGGACTTTTTTGTTCGTGCCGCACTTGTCTGAGGCTGTTTGCCGTTCGTATACGATAACGGCAGCAGGGTTGTCCTGCCGCCGTTTTTTTGTGATTATGTGAGGTTCATTCCGGATCAGCTGCGCGTGAATACGATGGGGAGGATCGCGTCGCTCGTCAGAGGGTTGTTTTCTGCGCCCTCTCCCGAGATGCTCCTGAACGTGAGCGTGTCGCCGTCGAGCTCATAGTCGACCTCCGCGTTGTCGAGGATCAGCTTGCCGTTTTCATATGTGTATGAACCATTGAAATTCAATCTGTCAAATCTGCCGTCGAATACGAGGGGAATTACTTCCCTGACGCGGTCTTCGTCGAAGCCTCCCCGATACGTCCCGTCATCTTTGAATTCGAACGTCATTTCCAGCTCGTCGTCCGAGTTGATCAAGGAGTTTATATACGCCGAAAGACTCTTCGAAAGGTCCGCCCGGGAGTTGACCTTTCTGATAATCTCTATTTGAAAGAGTTCATTCCGGAGGTTATCGACGTCCACATCCGAAGTGTAAGTTATCTCAAAGCTGTCCGAGAGCGGATTATTCTCGTCGTTGAAATCGCTGTACAGATCCGCGTTCTCGCCCGCCTGCTCCTTCATCTTTTCGAGGGCTTCGGCTTTTGTGATGCGGACGACCGATTCCACTCCGCCCTGCGCCCTGATCCTTTCCTCCGCAGCGAGGATTTCTTCCTCCGTCGCGTCCTGTTGGCAGAACGCAACGATCCTGTTCGGCATTTTCAGCTCGTCCGCGAGGATCGAGATGACCTTATCTACGGGTAAAGAAGTTTTCCACGTTCCGACAATGCCGTCTTTGCCGCCGAGCGTCAGGATCAGGATGAGAGCGGCCACAATGAGCGCCGCCGCGCAGCCTATGATCACGAAGAGCTTCGTCTTCTTTTTCTTATCTACAGTTTTTTCACCGGCAGTATCCGCGCCGCATTTCGGACAAATCATTACTCGCCCCCCGATCCGATCTTTATATCATTTTATCAAACCGGAAGCGTATTGTCAATAAGAACCCCTCCCCCTTTCAAAAATTCTTGAAGGGGCGCGGGGAAACTTCTTATAAGAAGTTGCCCCGCTATTTTATGCTTTCACTAAATACTTCCTGTCGACGGCGCCGGTCACGTCGCCGCTTTTGTTCACGGAAACGACGACGCGGTTACCGGAGATCTCGCGCACGAAGAGCACCGACTCGTAGACCCAGGAGGCGAAGCGCTTCGAGCTGCCGTAAACGACGGCGTCGGGCTTCAGCCTGACGCGATCTCCCACGTCAAGAGCCGTCATGCTGTCGGACGGCTTCGGGGCGACGGGAGTTTTTTTCGTGCCGTTGAGACCCTTCGCGGCGATCTTCGCGGGAAAATCGACGAACGAGTAGTCCTGATCGCAGACGAATCCCGCCACGACGTTCGGGCGGAGCACGTTCACGTTGCCGCCGAACTGCCACATCTGAGCGTCGTCGAGCGCGCAGGAGGAGCCCCAGTAGGCGAACCAGAAGCTGAACCTCTTCGCGAGCGCGGCGCCGTCGAGATGATTGCGGTACCAGTCGAGGTTCGTGTAGAAGCCCGCCCAGTAGCCCTCCGCCTCAAGCTCTGTGCAGAACGAGGTCACAATGGAGGTCACCTCCGCCTTTGAAAGCTTCTTCAGCGAGGCGTCCTCGACGTCAACGAAGATCGGGTACTCGAAGACCTTGCCTATGAGACATTTGTCGATCATATACCTCGCGCAGTTCACGGCTTCGAGGTCGGTCGTCGCAGTGAGATAGTGATACGCGCCGACCTTCAGACCCGCCGCTTTTGCGCGCCTGTAGTTGTTTTCAAACTCCGGATCGACGAACTTCGACTCGCTCGCCTTCACGACGGCGTACTTCACGCCCTCCGCCGCGGCGCGCTCAAAATCGAGTCCCTTCTGGTAGAGGGACACGTCGATCCCGAAAATCCTATTTTTCATCATTTTCCTCCATTCCTTCTTTTCTGTCGCCCCTCTTCGGCAGATTCATCACGGCGGCGATCCCGCTCGCGAGCGCCGAGGCGATGAAGGCGACGAGGACGTCGCCTCCCTTGACGATCCCCACGGCGGAGGCGGCGAGATTCGCGCACGCGTAGCCGAGGGCGGCCTGGAAGAAGGTGCGCGCGGCGCGCCTTACGGTCTCCTTCATTCGACCCCTCCCTTCGAGCCGCTTTCGAGAAGCGTCACCCTCTTATCCAGCGTATTCAGCTTGCTGTAGAAATGTTCGTTCTTCGCGTCCTGCTTCTCTATGTACTCCGTCAGACGGCGCACCGTGCCCTCGAGGGTTATAAGCGAGCGGTTGACCCGAACGACCACGTTCATGATCGAGATCACCGCGCCGAGAAGAACGGTAAAGCCGGAGACTATCTCCCACGTCATACGCCGCCCTCCTCTCTTTCTGCGAGGCGCGCCAGTATCAGCGCGATAAGTATCCTTCTTCTCACGGCGACACCTCCGCGGCGGCGACGACGCCGTCCTTCACCGATATCTCCCAAAGAGAGCCCGCCGTGTATTCCGGCTCGCCGCCGATGAAGCGTGCTCCCGCCGGAAAGGTGACGGATACGTCTCCGGATGACGCGAATGAGAGGCGCATCCAGCACTCGAACGACCCCTGCGGGAAGGCGAGGGTCAGATCGCGAACGTCCGTCAGGCGGTACTCTCTGTTGTCGGCGAGAGAGATATTCACTCCGCTCGTCACAAGAGTCGGCACGTCGCGCTTCTTCGACAAATCGACGTTACCCGTCGTCCCGAGCCTGCCGTCAACGTATTCGGCAATTGCCGTCATTGACGCCGCGCCGTCAGAGAACTCGTCGAACGTATCGGACGGAAAATAATCGTCGCGCTGAAAATAATTCCTGCCCGATAAGCCTATCGTGTAGACCTTGAACTTCGTGCCCTCGTTGAGATCGGCGAAGATCGCGCGGCGCGCGGATACGGTCTGCGCGGGGACGAGTCTGTCGGAGACCTTCAGAAAGAGGATATAGTTCCCCTCGCCGAGAGCGGCGATCTCGTTCAGCACCGCCGTGTTAGCGGCGATCTCGGGAGCGGTCGGATGAGTTCCGCCCGAGTGCCACTCGAGATAGTAGACGGGAAGAGCGGGCTCTCCCGGGTCGCCGCGATCCCCCTTTTCTCCCTTTTCTCCCTTCTCTCCTTTTTCACCCCGCTCTCCGGGGTCTCCCTTCGCGCCGTCCTGACCTGCGACGACGCCGAGGTCGATCGTTTCGCCGTCCGTCAGATTCAGGATCAGGCGCCCTTCCGAGATCTCAGCGGACGAGATCCCGCGCTGTATATAGCCGTACAGCCCGGCGTCTATCACGTTTTCCATATTAACTCCTTTCACACGACCGATATCGGGAGGTCGTTTCCCGCGGTGATGCGGGTGCCGTCCGGACAGAGGACGTGTACGTCGTAAAAATATCTTCCGCGCGGAAAGAGGCTCGTCGTCGGCGCGTCAAAGGCAATTGCAAAAAGTCCCGATCCGTTCCCTTCCTCGGTCACGGCGAGGATCTCTTTTCCGCTCGCGTCGAAAAACTCCGCGACGTAAACGTAGCCCGTGTCGTCGGCGATCTTCGCGCCCATCGAGGTGAGGGTGACGTTGATCCTGAACGTGAACGTGTCGCCCTCGCACCACGTCAGTTTTCCGCGCTTAACGCAGGGAAAGCGTTCGCTCTTCAGATACTCCATAGCCCCTCCTTATCCCTCGGAGATGCCGCGCTGCCTGAAGTAGTTCATCAGACTGTCGTACTCTTCCTTCGTTATCTTCTCGCTCTTCTTCGCCGCCTTCACCTCGTTTACGAACTCCATCCTCACGCGGCCGCGCGAGTCGAGAGCCGATCCGCTCGTCAGCCCGTCGAGGAAAGCCCTCGCGGCGACGCTCGTTCCGACGTTCCCGTCCGAGCCGCCCGACTTTGACTTCGACGAGGATGAGGACGAGGAAGACTTCGCCGCGCGCGCCGCGGCGTTCGCCGCGGCGGTCGCCGCCGCCTGCTGCGCCTTATAAACGTCGAGCTCGTACTGCTTCTGCTTCATCTCGTAGTCGCGCGCTCTCGCCGCGTCCTCGGCGGCGGCTCGCTCCGCCCTGTATTTTGCGTCCTCGTCGTACTCGTAGACCCTTCTGTCGTAGTCGCGGTCGGCGTTCCACTGAGAGAGCTCGGAGAGGTATCTGTCGAAGTCCGCCTTCGACATATCGGCGTACTTTCCGTAGGCGTAGTCGCGATTGCTCATATAGTCCGAGACCGAGTCGCGGTACTTGCCGTAGTCCGCGCTCTCGAGATCCATCACCGCGCGCAGCCGCTCGCGCTCCGCCTCGCGCTCGCCGTACCATCTGTCGTAAGCCGCCTCGAGAAGGGACGGAATTATTTTTCTGAGGTTTTCCGCGCTCTTAGCCGACGCCTCCTGTGCGGCGGTGACCCCGTAGCTGTTGCCGTAGCCGCCGGTCAGAAGAGCGGCGGATGAGACCGCGTCCGAGACCGCGCGGCGGCGGTCGGCTTCGGACTGTTCGCGGTAGACGTTGTAGATCGGGTCGGCGTTGAAGTCGTAGGAGAACTTCTCTCCGGAGAGGATGCGCTCGGTGAGATTTTTGATCTCGTCCGAGTACGCCGACTTATATTCGGCAGGTGCGGAAGATTCAGCCTTCGCCAGCGCCGCCTTCGCCGCCGCGACCTCCCCGCTCTCGGAGTATTCGGGGGAGGAGTCCAGCACCCTGTACTTTACTTTGTTCGGATCGGCGCTCTTCGGGAGCCGATCTTTTTTTACGTTTGCCATTTATTATCCTTCCTTTTTACTTGTATTTGCCGCGCGCGGCGATATGGATCGCCGTCGAGACCGAGTCGATCCCCGGGACCGAGGGGTAGAGAACGAAGTAGTTCGGACTCGCTCCGGCGCTTCCCGCGTCGCGTGGGGCGAGGAGGACGGCGTGGCTTCCCCTCGCGGAGGTGACAGTCACGGACGGCGCCGCGGAGAAGAGCCCCCGAGGGTACTGCTCCGAGTTGACGGCGGACGATGGAGACGAGCGAAGCGTCCCGTAGGACGAGGCGAGGGAGTAAGTCTTCTCCTCCGTCGTGCCGAAGCACTCCGACGCGCCCGAGGCGTACTTTCTCCACGTCCATATCCCCGTCGTCCCGCACTCCGTGACGAAGTCCGCGACCGGCTCGTCCCCGATGAAGACGTCCGAGTTGAAGCGCGCGTCCCAGTCGACCTCGAGCCCCGCTCTCTCGGCGTAACCGCCGAGGCGGAGCCGCCCGTCCTTGAGATGGACGTCGACCTTCGAGGTCGGCACGGTCAGCCGGTACTCGCCGCTCCTGCCCGCCGTGTCTGTCGCGGTCACCGAGACCGTGTAGGAGTTCAGAGGCGAGAGCGAGGCGGCGACGGTCTTCCTCTCTTCCGAGGCGAGAGACCACGTTCCGAGAGTCGCGCCGCTCCTCGACTTCAGAACGAGGGTGAGCGACGCGGTGTTTATCCCTCCGATAGGCGAGCAAACACTTTTGGCGTATGCCGAAAGATAAGTTCCCGCGTCGTCCGGCGTCCCGTCCTCAAGACACCTCGTCACAGAGACCGCCTCCGCGTAAGGCGGATGATACGGAAGGACGCTCACGCTCTCGCTCTTCGTCCTCGAGATGCCGCGGCTGTCGGTCACCGTCGCCGAGCAGACGTAGCTCCCCGCGGAGAGAGGCCCCGCGGAGAGACTGTCGCCGGAGACGCTCTTCCCTCCGCACGAGACCTTGACCGAGGCGACGGCGGCCCCGTGGCGCGCCGTTTTCGACGAGACGGAGACCGTCAGCGAGGAGAGAGACGCGGCGAGGACTCCCTCGCTGTCGAGAAGGGGCGAGGAGTTTTGCGGCGTGACCGAGAAGGTGAAGTCAGGCTGAAACTCAGCCGTGTCCGGCACCGCGTAAGTGCAGTTCTTCGTCACTTCACCGATCTTGACTCCTCCCCCGTAAGTCTCGACAGTCAGCGTGCCGGAGGGCTTCTTCGAGTTCGGCGCGCCGTCGGCGAGGGCGGCGGGAGGAGTGAAGGTGAGCGACGTTCCCGAAACGACGGGAGTTCTGTACGACTTCGACCCGATCTTCATCACGGCGCAGTGGGTGTAAGACGAGAGCGCGGGCGTGACTTTGACCGTCGTCTGCTTCGTCAGAGTGAGAACGGACGGCGCGGTGAATCCCGACGCGCGCGGTATCTTGTCGAGAGACGCCGTTCCCGAGACCGAAAGAGTCCCGATATAGTGTCCGTTGTACGTTCCGTTGAAGACGTAGCCGGCAAAGATCTTAACCGACTTCGAGCCGTCCGCGCCGTGCGGGACGGTAAAGGTTTTCTCGGCGATATAGGTCTTCTGAAGACCTCCGGACGAGGACGAGACGGCGGCGGTGAAATACTCCGTCGAGTCGCCGACGGTGACGCAGCTTCCGGTCAGCGCGGCGCAGTATATCTGATAGTGGAGAAGGTAGACCTTCGCCGTCACGGCGGAAGCGTTCGCCGCCGTGTTTGCGGCGGACGACCACTCCACCCCTATCTCAAGATTCGTGCCCGTACTGCTTTGAATAGTTCCGTTTGCCATGTTTGCTCCTTTCGGAATGAATTGACGCTGCGCGTCATGAATTGCGCGTCAAGCCGCGCATGAATTCTCGCGAGAACCCCGAAAAATCTTACGATTTTCCGAGGACCCCGCCCTCGCTCCGTGAATTGAATCGCGCCTTAATGCCCCGATCCGATCCCCGGAAGGGGCAATTCATGTGCCGCAGGCACAATTCATGCCGTCAGGCAATTCACGCGCCGCAGGCGCAATTCATTACGCGGCGCTACGCGCCGACGTACCTGAACGCGAGTCCGTCGGTCGTGTCGATCTCGTAGTTTCCGAGGGTCAGCTTTCCTCTTATGTTCGCCTTCGTGACGAAGAGCGCGCTGTCGGACATATAGGCGACCTCCTCGCCGCCGCAGATGAACGAGAGGCGCTGACCCGTGAGGCGGACTCTGAAGGGAGACGTCGCGGACGAGAGGTCGCCGATCTCGACTCCGATCTCGTCCCCCTCGAGGACTCCCGTCTTTATGTAGCCGGAGAGGTTTTCTACCGCTCCGGCGGTGTCTGATATGACGCGGAAATACTGCTCGATCCCGCGACCGTCCACCTCGTACGAGGCTATCGCCTCCTCCGTGTAGGTCCCGATGTCGGAGATCGCCGCGTACTCGTTCTTCATGACGGACGTTATCCTCTCCTCCGCGCTCCGGACTACCGTCGCCGTCCTGATTATCGCCTCGCGCAGGCTCGAGACGTCCTGACGCGCGGTCTCGACGCCGCCGATCGCGTTTCTGACGTTTGCGGAAAAGTTACCCTCGTCGAGGTTGGAGAGGACGTACTTGAGCTGCTCCGTGAGGCGGTACATACAGTTTTTGAGTTTTACAAGATCCGGCGCCGCTTTGTCGGAGAGGCGCGGAAAATCAACGTTCAGTTCCATAGATACCTCACTCGTATATCTTCGCAAGAGAGTAGACGACGGCTCTTCCCTCGCCCTCAACGCGAAGGCGGCACCTGCGGTCGCGCGGAACGCTGACGGGTACGGTAAAGGTGCGGCGCACCGTCGGGCGCACCGTCACGGCGGGTGTCAGGACTCCGTCGCCCGTGACGACGGAGAGCCTGACGTACCCTCCCGCCGGAACCGCCGCGGTCACCTCGACTCGCGCGACTCTGACGTCCCGCTCCTCTCCCGTCAGTTCTCCCGTCTCGAAGTACCACGAGAACGGGATCGGCACGGGATCGCGGTACCCCGTGAAGAGGGCGGCCTCCTCGCCCGTGAGGTCGGACGGATCGACGACGTACAGCGCGCCGCCGCCCGCGGCGAGAACGCCGCAGTAGGCGGAGTCCATCTCGTCGACGTCGAACTCGCCGTAGCTGTGCCAGACGGCGAACTTCGCGTCGTATGCGTAGAGCTCGCGCACGCCTCGCCGTTTTGCCGAGAGGTAGACGTGCCGTCCGCTCTTCGCAGCCGCGGCGCCGTCCGATTCGAGCTCTCCGAGCGGGTCGGATATGATCTCCGGCACCGTTCCGTCATACGCCGCGAACCCGTCGCGGCAGAAGTAGTAGAGTATCTCGTCGCGCACGCAGAGGGACTTTTCAGCGCCCGGCGCGACTCCTCTTATATTCGACGTGATTATCTGATAGTTCGACGGGCGGTTGCCGAAGACCTTGTGGACGCACCTCTCCTTGAAGAACATGACGTAGCCGAGGAAGACCGCGGCTCCCGTGAACGGCCCGTCCGAGCCGACTCCCGCGGCGTAGCTGTCGGAGACGAGACCCGAAAAACGGTTCCAGTTCTTCGCGTCTCCGAGCGCCGAGGCGTATATCTCGTTGACGAGGACTCCGTCGTTCGATAGCCCGCTGCGGCATCCCCAGAGTCTGTTCGAGTACTCGACGACGAAGTCGAGCGCGGGGGCGCGCCGCTCCACCGTGACGGGGGTCGTCTGTACGGATGGGGCGGTTATGATCCCCGGTATCACGATGAAGTCGTCGCCGCAGAGGGCGACGACGGCTCCGCCGTTGAGGGAGGCGACGGATGACGATGAGACCGTCACGCCGTCTCCCTCGGAGAAGGCTCTGCCGATACCGGGAGTTGATATTTTGACATACGTCGAATCTACCGCGACCCACACGCCCGAGGTCGCCGAGTACTTCATGAGCGAGGCGGGGTCGGTCGACGTGTCGCACCAGAGCGCACCGTCCGCGGGGGACTCGGGCGCGGCGGGAGACGAGTCGTATTCGTACTCTCCGCCGTCGAGGCGGGAGAGCGTGAAGTTGACCGAAACGCCGTCGGCGGAGGTGAACGAGGCGTCGAGGTATTCCGTCTCCCCCGTCACCGTGTCGTAGGACGCCTTGTCGGGAAAGACGACGATCTTCGTCCCCATCGCCGCGCACTGCTTCTCTCCGGGCGTGAGGACGAGACCCGTGTCGCGCCCCGCATAGAAGAGCTTCGCCGCAGTCCCGCCGTCAGTCTCGACGATCCACGACGGCTGACCGCCGCCAGTCAGAGAACGGCATTTGCCGAAAGAGTCAGTCAGCCTCACCGCCTCGCGGCGCGGGCAGAGGAACGGGTAGTATTCGTCGCAGAGGTTGACCTCGTCCGACGCCTCGCCGATCCCTATCGAGGGCTGTCTGTTAAGTCCGAAGAAGCTCCTGACCGTGTCGCGGTCGCGCTTCTTCGCGTCAAGTCCCGGTATTATCATGTCTCCTCCTAAGCTTTCAGCATCGCGCCGCTCTTCGGCGCGTGAGTTCTGTTGTAGTAGTTTGCGAAGTCCGCCCACGCGGCGGCGAAGACCGCGCCGGACGTTTTGTACCTCTCGACGTCGCCGTACTCGAGGTCGCACTTCATTCTGAGGTACGCCGTGTAGAGCGCGGAATACGGCTCGGCGGCGGTGAGGGGCGTGTCGTCCGTGAATGCGTGACGGACGGCGGGCGCGCCCTCGTGGGTGTTGACGATCTCGAGGATGATCTTCCCCTCGAGCTCGCGTATCCAGTCGGATATCTTATCGACCCCGAGGGAGGAGGGGTAGGATTCCCTGAACTCCTCGATCGCTTCCCTCGCCGTCATGACTCGCTCGCGAGCGACTTTATGCGCTCGTCCGACTCGTCGCGCTGGCGGACGGAATTGAAGTAGACCTCCGCGAGAGCGGGGTCGAGCTCGACGTCCACACCCGTCTTGACGAGTACGCGGCGGCCGTTGCAGGAGATGAATCTCTCGTCGTCCCCGCGCCACCTCTTCGGTATCCTTACGGTTATTTTAGAATTGCTCTTCATATCCCACCTCAGTTAGCTTCGGCGATTGCCGAATAGGATGAACCGGACTCGATCCTCACGATGTACTCGTCGACGAGGATCTCGGCGCAGCCGAGAGCCTTCCAGCCGACGGAGCTTCTCTGATTGAGGGGATCGTTGCCGTAGCCCTTCTGCTTTACGATGTGCTCGATACCGCCGCCTCCGACGTCCGTGACGCCGAACGCGTCTGCTCCGAGAACGAGGGTCGAGAATACCGCGGAGCCGTCGGCGCCCGCGCCGCGGCCGCAGATAACTGCGCCCGCAGAGCACTTCGTCGCGGTCTGCATGGTGAGGGTCGTCGCGCCGCCCGCCGTCGTGATCGCCGTGATCCTGTTCGCCGCGCCGCCGATATAGACGGGAATGTCGCAGCTCTCGACGCTCTCGAGCGTCTCCTCGATCGCGACGGACGTGGACGCCGTGGAGTTGGCGGTCTTGACCGTCAGTCTTCTCTTTCCGTCCGCGATGACGTCGGGTGCGAAGATCTTCGCCTCGCTCGACTCGACGAATCTGATGCCTGCGAGCTTGCCGATCTCGCCCGTGAGGATGTTCTCCGGGGTCGTGTACTTCGTGATGTCGATCCACTCGTCGCCCGCCTCCTGCATGAGGTCGTACGCGACGTAGGGATGAATGACGGCGGCGTATGCGCCGTCGATCTTCGGCGCGTTCATCGCCTTCAGCTCGGCGGCGGCGCGGAATACGTCGCGCACGGTCAGCTTGCAACTCGCGTCGATGTCGGCGCGGCTTTCGACGTCCGTATAAGTTCCGCCCGTCTTCTTCTTGGAGTAGAGGACGTTCGTGCCGGCGTTGATCACCTCGCGGACGATCGTATCGATCGTCTTGCCCGCCTGATCGGCGAGCTTCTTCGTCGTCTCGACGATCGTATTGTCGACGGCGGTCAACTCAAGCATATCCGTCTGCTCGATGTAGTCGCCGTACTGCTCCGCGGTCGCCGTCACCGTGCTGACGGAGAGGCGGTTGCCCGCGGGTGTGACTCCCTCGGTGATCGGGGTCAGCGCCTTGGGGAGGGAGGAAAAGCGTCTGAATTCGACGGTCTTCCCCGCTCCCTGCGGGATCGGTCTCTTCTGACCGAACTGCTCGTGGACGAGGTTTGCGCCCGCGAGGGTTATAAGGGTCTTGTCGTAAAAGGTTTTCATTTCGGGAGAGAGGCCGCCGCCCGCGTACGCTTCCGTGTTACCGGTCGCCGCGTTGACGTAGCCCTCCGTTCCCATTACGTTCTCGCCGGAGGCGAAAAGCTGAAGATCGAGTTCTGTTTCGTTCATTTGTTTCTCCTTTCAATTTAGCTTCCTGCAACGCAGGAAATTTAGCTCGGCATAGCCGAATTTAGCTGCGCCGCAGGCGCAATTTAGCTGATCAAATTCTGTCTCAGAATTTGATCTTTTCTCCTTTTTCAACTCTTCGGAGAATGTCTTTGATCTCCGACGCGCCGAGCTTCGAGACGTCGCGCTTCAGGTCCGCGGCCATGCCGCGCGTCGTTCCGTTCTCGACCGGTCGGGGAGGAGCCGAATACTGAGCCGCCTCGTAAACTCTATCGGCGGCGTACTGCATCGCTCCCGCGACGATCTCTCCGTGGTGGAGCGCTTCGTACGCGCTCTTGACTGAGAGACCGGCCGCGATAAGGTTTCGGAAGGTCCTGTCGCGGCACTCCGCTTCGAGGTCGAACGAGGGATAAGCCGTCTTCGCTTCTTCCGCTCCCGCGAGGATCTTCGCGTACTCGGAGGCGACGCCGAGCGCCGCTTCGGCTCTTTCGCGGCGCGTGCGGTCGCGCTCACCCTCGAGCGTCTTCGCGCGGAACTCCTCGAGCTCCTTCATCTCTTTGAAGCGGCGGTTTATCACCTGCTGCGTCCTCTTTGCGAAGGTATCGCGGTACCTTCCTTTGAT
>CADBTH010000090.1 GCA_902797495.1 uncultured Ruminococcus sp. | reverse complement strand
TAAATTTATTATAACGACAGCGGCGAAAACCGCAGGATCATACGGAGGAAAAAATGAAAACGAAGAAGATCATCTCATTGCTTTTGTCGTTCATGCTTATCCTCACCGCCGCGCCCCTCGCAGTCGGCGCGGAGTCGGCGGGAGTCACTCTCACCTTCTCCGACGAAGGGATAACGGAGAGCGAAGCGGGAAGCGGATACGTGATCGACGGAACTTCCCTCACGGTCACGACGGCGGGAACTTACACCCTCACCGGAAGCTGTGCCGAGGGATCGGTCAGCGTGGCAAAGGGCGTCTCGGGGGTGACGCTGATCCTTGACAGTCTTTCGCTGTCGTCCTCCTCGACAGCTCCGATAGTGATCGGCAAAACGGCTGAAGTCTCGATCCACCTCGAAGGCTCGTCAACTCTCACAGACAACGAAGACCCCGCGAACGAAACGTCGACCGACGTCACGGTCGCCGACGCGTACGAAGGCGCGGCGGTAAAGATAAAGAGCGGCGCGACGGCGACGTTCTGCGGAGAGGGCAATCTCACGGTCGTCGCCAACGCCAAGAACGGCGTCAAAGGCGGCTCGACCGCCACAGTCACGTTCAACCAGTCCGGCACGATAACCGTTGCCGGCAGCGGAAAATACTACGGCGGAACTCTCACGGGGGCCGCGGTCAACAACGGAATCGCGTGCGACGGCAGCCTCGTATTCAATCAGGGAACGTTCGTCATCAAGGCGACGAACGACGGCATAAAGAGCGCGCCGGACGCGACGGACGCGACCGAGGGCACGACGATAGATACGGACTCCGCGGGAACGGTCACGGTAAACGGCGGCACGTTCGACATAGACTGCGACGGCGACGGCGTCCAGGCGGACAGCGCGCTGACGGTAAACGGCGGCGCGTTCGACATTCAGACGTGGAAGGGATACTCTGTCTGGAACGACACGCTCGCAGATCAGTACAGCTGCAAGGGCCTCAAGACGTCCGGCGACCGCGCTGAAGAAGCGGGGATCGAGCCGACTCTGACGATAACGGGCGGCGTTTTCAACTTCAACACGGCTGACGACGCGATCCACTCCGACGCATACGCGTCTGTCACCGGCGGCACGTTCACTATCTCGACCGGCGACGACGGCATGCACGCCGACACGACTCTCACGCTCGGCACGGAGAACGGACTTCCCCGCGACCCCGACGTCAGGATCAACAATTCCTACGAAGGGCTCGAGGGCGGCACTCTCTATATGTATTCCGGACGTTACTACGTCACGGCCTCCGACGACGGAGTCAACGCCGCGGGCGGCTCGTCGAGCGGAAGCGACCCCGGCCATGGCGGCGATCCCTTCAACCCCGGAGGCGGATGGGGTCCCGGCGGAGGATGGGGTCCCGGAGGCGGAAACCCCGGCGGCTCGTCAACTTCCTCGGACTATAACATCTATATATACGGCGGAGACCTTTACGTCAACTGCGACGGCGACGGGCTCGACTCCAACGGAGGGCTCTACCTCTACGGCGGCACTCAGGCGGTATTCAGCATGAGGTCGGGCGGCGACAACTCGGCGATCGACGCCGACGGCGCCGTCCTCATCGACGGCGCGACGGTCTTCACGTCCGGCACCACGGGCATGGACGGCTCGGCTTCGTCCTCATGGTTCGGTCAGAATCAGAAGTATTCCGCGACCTCGACCCGCTACAGCGCGGGAGCTATAGTCAACGCAACGGCGGGAAACGGCGGCACGGTCGTACTCAGCTACGCGCTTCCTAAGGCCGTCAACTACACGATGGCGTCCTGGCCGACGTCCGTCTCATCAAGCGCGCCGGCTCTGCGCACGGCGACCACCGTCACCTCCTGCAAGGGAGGTTCGTTCAGCCACTCCTGGGACGACGGCGCCGTAACGACGGCGGCGACGGCTGACGGCTCAGGCGTTATCACTTACACCTGTCTGACCTGCGGCGCGACCGAGAGCGCGACGGTACCCGCCCCCGTCACGGTGCCCGAGTGCGACCACTCGGTCTTCACGGCAGACGAAGGATACACGGTAACGTTCGCCGGCGACGAGGGCGTCGCCTCCTTCACGGTATACAAAACTCAGGACTACGCGGGCGAGTCGGAGAGCGTCGGCGCGACGGGAAGTACGGTATCGAGAAGCAGTTCGACCGGAGAGCCCGACTCCTCGGGCTCGGGTCAAGTCAACTTCACCGTAGTCCTCGCGGACGGCTACTCGCTCGAGAGCGTCAGCGTGACCGAGGGCACTTATAAAAATATCAAAGGGCCTCTCGACACCGGACTTGAAAACACCTACCGCGTTACGAAGATAACGGCGGACACCACAGTCACGGTCACGACCGTAAAATGCGAACACGGATCCGTCGCCTCCGGAACAGTTCCTTCGTGGACTTGGAGCGGCGACTTCGGAACGGCATCGTTCAATTACGTCTGCGCGGTATGCGGCGGAACGGTTTCCGTCGAGTGTCCCGTCACGAGCGAGCTCACGGACGCGTCGACGATAACGTTCACCGCATCTGCAAGCGTTGGCGGCAGCGTATACACGGATACGCAGACTGCGTCTCCCTTCACGGTGACGTTTGAAGCGGATCATGCGACAATTAACGTCTATTACACACAGGATTATTCGGAGGCGGACGAGACCGGAGCGCTGAGCGCAGCAGCGCGCGACAGCGATACCGGATGCCCCGTTATCACCGGCGACGGGCAGGTAAACTTCTCCGTTGTCGCCGACAGCGGGTACGAAATAGATAACGTCTCTGCAGAAGGCTCTTATAAGAATCTGAAGGATCTCTCATCGACCGCGGGAGTCGAAAACCTTTACCGTCTGACGAAGGTCTCCGGCAGCGTCACGGTCACGGTCACGACCGTGAAGAACGCCACGGTAAAACCGGGCGACGTCAACGGCGACGGCACGGTCAATATGATAGACCTGCGTCTTCTGAAGCAGTACCTCTCCTCTTCCCTGACAGATCTGTCGGGCATCGTCGTTGAAAACTGCGACGCCGACTCCGACGGCGCGGTCTCGATGCAGGACGTCAAGGCGCTGAAGCAGATGATAGCGGGAGTCATCGCATAGAGTCACACAAAAAAACCGCGGCGCACGCCGCGGTTTTTTTGTTGCATTTTTCAATTTCCTATGTTACAATATATACTAGAATATTATAACGGAGCGTGACGTATGAAACGTACGAAGACTGTAAAACGCGCGGCGGCTCTCCTCGTCGCCATCTGCGCGTCTCTCGCCTTTACCGCGTGCGGAAAGAGCGAGGACGGCGGGACGGCGGAGCCGCGCTTTACCCTGCCGAACGAGACCGAAACTTCATCTCCCGTCGAAACGGTGAGCGACCCCGTACCCGCAGCTCCCGCCCTCGGCTGGTACAACCTGATATCGGACGCCGACGAGCGCGAGATCTACGACCGGGTCTACGGCGCCGTGTCTCACGGTGATGACTCTCTGACGATAGACTTCAACTACTACAACGACGACAGCGAGGCGGTAAAGAACGTTACGCTGCTCTGCCTGCGCGATCACCCCGAATATATAAAATATGACCGTTCCGTCGAGTTCTCCTTCTCCTACGGAGAGGAAACGGGCGACGGAGAGATGACGATAACTCTCGGAACGAACGACTACGGCGACGCGGAGCAGGCGCGGTTCGACGCGGCGCTCTCAGAGATCGTCCGCGGAGCAGAAGAGCTCGACTCCGTTTACGAGCGCGCGCTCTACGTCCACGACGAGATCGCGAAGAACACCGTCTACGACTGGGACTCTGCCGACGCGCCCGAAGGCGGCGGAGACCGCGCCGCGCACTCGGCGTACGGTTGTCTCGTAGGAGGGAGCGCCGTCTGCGAGGGCTACGCGAAGGCGTACACCGCCGCGCTGAACGCGCTCGGGATCGATTGCATCTACGTCCCCGGAGAGGCGGACGGCGACAGTCACGCGTGGAACTGCGTGAAGCTCGGCGAGGGCTACGCCTTCGTCGACGTGACGTGGGACGACGTCGACCGCGAGGAAGATTACGGAGTCTCTGTCAGATACGACTATTTCGGACTGACGACCGAGGAGATCGGAAAGGATCACACCCCCGACGAGGGCATGCCGCCTCTTCCCGAGTGCGTCTCGACCGAATACGACTACTTCGTTCGAAACGGACTCGTCCTCGACCGCTACACGAGAGAGGGAGCGGCGGAGCTGTTCAACTCCGGCGCGACGAGCATAAAGTTCACGTCGAAGGGCGAGCTTGATGCGGCAAAGACCGACCTCTTCGACGAGCGCGGATGCTACACGATCGACGTCTTCAACAATTCGGAATTCGTGTACTCCTCCGACGGGCTCGTTCTGAACGTCTACTTCAGAAGCTGAACTCTCTGAAAATTTTGAGCTAAGACAGGAGACGGCACTGTGTCTTTACGCGCTGTAAACCCCTCTCAAAAGTTTTTGAAAGAATACGACCCCGGCGGTTTCCCGCCGGGGTCGTGCTGATTCACGGACTTCGTTAAGACACAGAACCGTCCCCTGTCTTAAGGGAACGGCTCGAAATCGCTTGATTTTTCAGTGTATCGAACCATTCCCTGTCTTATAAGTTTTTCAAGACATAGAACCGATCCCTGTCTTATGGCAATTCTTGCTCTGTACTGGCTCAAATCGAATAATAAAGTATTCTACTAACGAAATCAATAAATGAAGCACCACAAATGCCAATATAATAACTCCGCAATTTATCAAGTACATCGTATTATCAGTACTTGAAGATCTACCGAATGTTATATAGCATGAAATCGAAGTTGCTGCCAAAAAACTAAATAATGCAGGAATAATAATATAGTGCATTCTTTTCTGCTTTTTATTCAATCGAAGAATTATTCCGCAATTCTTGCAATAAAAATCTTTATATTTTCCCGTAAAAAGAAATCTTATAAAACTTGGTCTGTGTTTTTCCATAGTTTCCCTCCATTAAGGATGATTTAGATATCTATAGTATAATGTTCCATCCATGTATGTAGCACCATCGTTAACTAATTCTCCATTTACAACACGATATGTAATCGTTGTTGCTTTTTTGCATCTTATTGCCGTCGAATTAGTTTGTCCGCGGTAGCCAGGAGATTTAACATATACTGTTTCGTATATTACAGATGTTATTTCATATTGAGAATAGGTTCCAGGTGACGGTACTGCCATTGATATACATGCACCGCCAAAAACGCTACTCCCTGAAGCAATTACAACGCCAATTCCGGACTCTACTAAAGCCGCGCTGACTATCGTTCCGACAGTACCTATCATTAAGTTATCAAAAAATGTTTCGAAAGAAGAAACATATCTTGTAGTTCTTTTAATCTCAGTTACTCCAGAAAAATCATATGATTTCCCATATGTCTTATTATATAACTCATTGAACTCTTCTTTCAGCTTTCTTTGTTTGTCAGCCTCTATTCTTGACAAAGTATATTCTCTCATATACTCGAACGAGAGTTTTCTTTCTTCGTCGGTCTCGCTATTTGGATCTGCTGCGATAATTGGTCTTGAACCGGAACTATCTTTATGAAGAACTGAGTTATTATTACAGTACGCAAACAGATTCATGCCGATAAAGCTTTCGCTTGAAGCGACGAGTCCATCCGCATTAATGAACCTGCCGAGACAGGGATCATAGTATCTCGAATTCAGATAGTACCAACCGATCTCT
>CADBTH010000089.1 GCA_902797495.1 uncultured Ruminococcus sp. | reverse complement strand
GTGTCGAGAAGAAGCTTGCAGGCGGGGCTGTCGACTTCCTTACAATATCTGATACCCTCGTCGCAGTCGTTGAGGATCGGGGACTCGAATCTGTTTAGTATCTCGAGGCAGAGCATGATGCCGAGCTCTTCAGCGACTTTGGCGATCTTCTTCATCTCGACGACGGAGCGAGCCCACATCTCTTCCTTGGAACCGTCGATCTCGGTGTTCGGCCAGCAGTTGTAGAACGCGCCGATGAGCACCTTGGAGTCTATCTTGACCATCTGACGCAGGATCCCCGTCACCCAGTCGACTCCGTTCTGTCTCTTGACGGGGTCGCTCGAGGAAATGTCGCAGTGCTTCGGAGGTCCGATATTGCAGGATATCGTCAGACCGAGGTCGCGGCAGTAGTCGCGAAGACGTTCGATCTCGGCGTCGCTCATGTCGAGCAGATGTCCGCCGCCGATCTCCATCACGTCGAAGCCCGCCTTCTTACACTTGTCGGCGATCATGTAATAATCAGCCTCCCAGTCGCGGGTCCAGTAAGCGTAGAGTGTACCGAATTTCATGATGTTTCTCCTTGTATATGTAAAATCAATTTGCATCAATAGTACAAACGTACCAACTACGATTATACTATAAAAATCGGAAGATTACCATAGTAATTTGTTGCAAAAATAATGCTTCTTTGTTGCTTTTTTGCACAAAAGAGTGTATACTTGAAATTGAAAAGGCGGCGCGGCGGCGAATTTGCCGCTTACGGCGCGAAAAAGAGAGATGGTGACGTCATGCGAAGAGAATTTTTCAACGAGTCGGTTTATCCCGGCGGGCTTTACATGATAAACTGTTTGACGGAGAAATGCGAAGAGCCGTTTTTCTTCTCGCCGGACGAGCGCGACGGGTACGTGATGTTCAACGTGACTGACGGAGAGGGCGTCGTCGAGGCGGAGGGAAAAGCGTATCCCGCCTCCAAGGGAGACCTCTTCATCTTCCGCCCCGGAGTCAAGCTGAAGTTTTCGTCGGAAGACGCGGAACATCTGTGGTCGTACTGCGAGCTGTCGTTCGGAGGGAACGACGCGGAGTTCTATCTTTCCGAGGCGGGATGCGTCGGAATGACGGTCAAGCGCACGACCGTCGCGGACCGCTTTCACACCGCCGTGAAAAAGTGCCTCGATATGTGCGAGTCGGAGAGGGCGGCTCTCTCTCAGGCGAAGATAAACGCGTTTCTGCTCGAAGCGCTCTCTTCTCTGAAACCTGCGAAGAACGGCAGAGTCAGACTCCGCGCTTCGGAGCAGGCGGAGAGGGCGGTCAGATTCATAGAATTCAACTATATGTACGGCATCACCGCGCGCGACGTCGCCGCGGAGCTGAACATAGACAGGACCCATTTTTTCAGGATATTCAAAGCGAAGACGGGGATATCCCCGGAGCAGTACATAATGAAGCTCAGGATAAACAAAGCGAAGGAGCTTCTCGGGACGGAGTCGAACACGGTGACGGAGATCGCCTCTCTCGTCGGCGTGAGCGACGTATACTATTTTTCAAAGCTGTTCAAAAGAGCCGAGGGAGTAAGCCCTACGGAATACAGAAAAACGCTCACGGAAGAGGGCGAAGGATCGACGGGGAGGCCGGACGAGATATGAGCAACGAAGGATACGGCAGAGGATCCGGCGGAATAACGAAGATCCCGGTAGTTCTGTGTCCGCCGTCGGGAGCGGCTGACCTCGTCGGAGAGGGACGGCGGCTGATATGCCTCGTCAGGCACGGACAGACAGACTGGAATATCGAACGCCGTCTTCAGGGGCGCGAGCCGGTGCCGCTCAACGAGACGGGACTTGCACAGTCAGCAGAATGCGGAGCGCTCTTCGTCGCCGCGCGCGACGGGGGCTTTGAGATAGGGGACGTTTTCGTCTCCCCGCTCGAGCGAGCGGCCGCGACGGCGAAGGCGATAACGGACGCGCTCGGGAAAGATGAGGCGAAGACGGTCGAACTTCTCATCGAAAGAGACTACGGAACGCTCTCGGGGCTGACCCCGGACGAGAGACGCGCGCTTCACCGCCGCGGAGGCGGACAGGGAGTCGAGTCGGTCGCGAGCGCCGCGCTCAGAATGAAGAGAGCGCTCGTTGCGATATATTCCGAAACGGAGAGCGGAGCGGCGATAGCCGTCACACACGGGGGAGTCATAAACGCGCTCTTCTCGTGCGTAACGCTCGGCGCGATGGGAACGGGCAAAAACTATTCCGAAAACTGCGGAGTCTCTCTCGTGGCGGTAGGCCGCGACGCGACGATACCTCTCGCGTACGGTCTGACCGGAGAGATCTTCACCGATTACGTTGAAAAATACACGGCGGCGCTTTCGGCGGAGCCGTGCGGAACGAATTAATGGCGAATAAAAAGAGAATGATCATCGGAATGAGCGGCGGAGTTGACAGCAGCGCCGCCGCTTACCTTTCCGTAAAAGAAGGATACGACGCGACGGGCGTCACTCACGTCGTCTGCGGAGACGGCGCGGCGGCGAACGCCGCAAAAGAAATATGCGACGTCATCGGTATTTCTCACGTCACGCTCGACCTCAGGGACGAGTTCAGGCGCGAGGTAATGGAGTACTTCGTCTCGTCGTACGAGGCGGGGCTCACCCCGAATCCGTGCGTTGCGTGCAACAGAGCGATAAAATTCCCGTATCTTTTCCGAGAGGCGGGAGAGGACGGGGTCGTCGCGACCGGTCACTACGCGAGGATAGAGAAGTACGGCTCAAGGTACGCCGTTGTGCGCGGGCGGGACAGGTCGAAGGATCAGAGCTACGTGCTATGGACGCTGACCCAGGAGATGCTTTCAAGGATCTCTTTCCCGCTCGGAGAATACACGAAGAGCGAGGTCAGAGAGATCGCCGCGGAGTCGCGCCTTCCGTCTGCCGCGAACAAGGAGAGTCAGGATATCTGCTTTATCCCCGACGGGAATTACCGCGCGTTTATCGAGAGCTTCAGAGGAAGACCGATCGAAAAGGGGACTTTCGTATCGGAGGACGGAAAAGTCCTCGGCGCGAACGAGGGACACGTCTGCTACACGCCCGGACAGGGAAGCGGTCTCGGTATCGCGCTCGGCCGCAAGGTCTTCGTGCTGTCAAAGAACGCCGAAGAGAACACCGTAACGCTCGGAGAGCGCGAGGGTGTTATGAAGAGAGAAGTCAGAGCGAAGAACGTGTCGTTCATGGCGGCGGACGACTTGCCGGCGGCAGAGAGGCTCACGGCTCAGATAAGATACGGAAGGGGCGACGCGCCGGCGTCGGTCTTCCGTTCGGGCGAGGACGAGATAACGGCCGTATTCGACGAGCCGGTCTTCGCGCCCGCCGCGGGGCAGTCTCTCGTCGTCTACGACGGAGACGCCGTGGTCTGCGGAGGAATAATAGTCTGATTTTCGGAGAATCATTATGGAAGACATGTACACGAGAACGAGGATGCTGATAGGGGACGGAGTCGACGCGCTCCGCTCGTCCCGCGTCGCGGTATTCGGCTGCGGCGGAGTCGGATCGTACGTCGCCGAGGCTCTCGCGAGAGCCGGAGTCGGCGCGATAACGGTCGTCGACGGGGACACAGTATCCGTGACGAATTTAAACCGCCAGCTCATCGCGACGGTCGACACGGTCGGGAAGCCGAAGGCGGAGGCGCAGAGAGACCGCATCCTATCGATCAATCCCGAGTGCCGCGCGACTGCGCTCGATCTGTTTTATTCGGAAGAGAGCGCGGACACGATCGATCTTTCGTCTTTCGACTACGTCTGCGACGCGATAGATACGGTCACGTCGAAGCTCCTTCTCGCGGTGAAGTGCCGCGAGGCGGGAGTGAAGCTGATCTCGTCTATGGGAACGGGGAACAAGCTCGACCCGTCGCGCTTCGAGATCGCCGATATCTCGAAGACCTCCGTCTGTCCGCTCGCAAGGGTAATGAGGCGCGAGCTGAAGGCGAGGGGGATATATCACCTGAAGGTGCTTTACTCGAAGGAGGAGCCGAGGACCCCGTCTGTCACCGAGGAGAACGGACACGGCAAGAGAGTCCCCGCGAGCGTGTCCTTCGTACCCGGAACCGCGGGGCTGATGATAGCCGGCGAGATCATACGCGATTTGGCGAATTTAAACATATAGAGACGTTTTTCGGAGGGAATTTTTTTCGCGATCTTTCCCTCCGTTTCTATTGACAAAACAATATTATCATGTTAGAATATACACGATCTTTAAGGCGATACAGAGATATCGGCAAGATTATGACATAGATGAAGCGGGATAGTTATGCCGCTTTGTCATCGGGGTTATTGGTCTTGCCGTACGGCAGGGCTTATTTTTTATGTTTGAGGTGAGGGATATGGCAGAGACGAGAAGGCTTAAAATATTCAAGGGCGACTATCTTCCCGCATTTTCTCCCCGGATATCCGAGGAGACTCTTTCCGTCATAGAAAAGGCTTCCGACGAATTCGATTATACCGTATTTCCCGGTTTTTGCGACGTGCACGTTCATCTTCGCGAACCGGGTTTTTCTTATAAAGAGACGATCGCGACCGGTTGCGCCGCCGCCGCGCGCGGAGGATTCACCGCGGTTTGCGCGATGCCGAACGTCGACCCCGTTCCTGACGACGCGTCTCACCTGAAGGCTCAGACCGACCTTATCGAAAGAGACGCGAGCGTGAGAGTTTATCCTTACGGCGCGCTGACATACGGTGAGGCAGGAGAAGAACTTGCCGACATGGACGCGATCGCAGACAAAGTCGTCGCTTTCTCGGACGACGGGCACGGAGTCCAGTCCGAAGCTATGATGATATCGGCAATGGAGAAGGCCGCGTCCCTCGGAAAGATCGTCGCGGCGCACTGCGAGGACAACAGTCTGCTTCGCGGAGGGTATATCCACGACGGCGAATACGCCGCGTCGCACAGACACCGCGGGATCTGCTCCGAGAGCGAATGGGGACAGGTCGAGCGAGATTTGAAACTCGCGGAGAGAACGGGCTGCGCTTACCACGTCTGCCACATCTCGTGCAAAGAGAGCGTGTCGCTCATAAGAGACGCGAAGGCGTCGGGCGTCGACGTCACCTGCGAGACCGCGCCGCACTATCTGGTTTTAGACGAGAGAGACCTGAAAGAAGACGGTCGTTTCAAGATGAATCCTCCGCTGAGGTCAAGGGCGGACCGCGAGGCGCTCATCGAGGGGATATGCGACGGAACGATAGATATGATAGCGACCGACCACGCGCCTCACAGCGAAGAGGAAAAGAGCCGCGGACTCGACGGAAGCTCGTTCGGAGTCGTCGGACTTGAGACCGCGTTTCCCGTCCTCTACACGAAGCTCGTGAGAGAGGGAGTAATAACGCTCGAAAAGCTGATCGCTCTGATGGCGTACAACCCGAGAAATCGGTTCGGCATACCGCTCGGAGCGGGAGACTTTACGGTAATGGCGCTCGAATGTGAATACAACGTCGACCCGGGCGAATTCCTGTCGAAGGGAAAGGCTACGCCGTTTGCGGGAACGAGCGTTTTCGGGCGTTGTCTTACGACTTCCTGCGGCGGGAAAACAGTATTTTGCGATAATAAATTATTGAGATAAACGGAGGGTTTGAAAAATGGCAAAGAGAACCGACGTAAAAAAGGTTCTGATAATCGGTTCGGGGCCGATCGTCATAGGTCAGGCGGCGGAGTTCGACTATGCGGGAACGCAGGCGTGCCTCGCGCTCAAGGAGGAGGGGTACGAGGTGATCCTCTGCAACTCCAATCCGGCGACCATCATGACCGACACGACGATAGCGGACAAGGTATACATGGAACCGCTGACTCTCGAGTACGTGGCTAAAATTCTGAGATACGAGAGGCCGGACGCGATAGTTCCCGGCATCGGCGGTCAGACGGGTCTGAATCTCGCGATGCAGCTCGACCGCAAGGGCATACTCAAGGAGTGCGGCGTAAAGCTTCTCGGCACGCCCGCTTCGAGCATCGAGCGCGCGGAGGACCGCGAGCTGTTCAAGGAGATGTGCGAGTCGATAGGAGAGCCGGTCATCCCATCCGAGATCACTTATTCGATAGAAGAAGCGAAGGCGGCGGCTGAAAGGATAGGTTATCCCGTAGTCCTTCGTCCCGCGTTCACGCTCGGCGGAACGGGCGGCGGCTTCGCAAACGACGAGGATGAGCTCGACGAGATCGGGACGAACGCCTTCAGACTCTCTCCCGTTCACCAGGTGCTGATAGAGAAGAGCGTCAAGGGATATAAGGAAATAGAATTCGAGGTCATGAGAGACTCCTCCGACCACGCGATCACGATCTGCGGCATGGAGAACGTCGACCCCGTCGGAGTCCACACGGGAGACTCGATAGTCGTGGCTCCGATCCTTTCGCTGAACGACGACGACTTAAAGATGCTGAACGATTCGGCGATAAAAATCATAAGAGAACTGAAGATCGAGGGCGGATGCAACGTGCAGTTCGCGCTGAACCCGACGTCGAGCGAATACTACCTGATAGAAGTAAACCCGAGAGTCTCGCGCTCGTCCGCTCTCGCCTCCAAGGCGAGCGGATATCCCATCGCGCGCGTCACCGCGAAGATCGCGATGGGCATGAAGCTCGAGGAGATCGCGGTAGCGGGCGGAACGGCGGCGATCGAGCCGTCTCTCGACTACATAGTCGCGAAGTTCCCGCGCTTCCCGTTCGACAAGTTCGCCTCCGCTCCGAACCTGCTCGGAACGCAGATGAAGGCGACGGGCGAGGTGATGGGGATCGGCTCGACCCTCGAGGAGTGCTTCCTCAAATCCGTGCGCTCCCTCGAAACGGGCGCCGTCCACTTCCACCTTCCGAAGTTCGACGGAATGAGCGACGACGAGCTGTACGGCTACATATCCGAGTTCCGCGACGACAACGTATACGCGATATTCGAGCTGC
>CADBTH010000088.1 GCA_902797495.1 uncultured Ruminococcus sp. | reverse complement strand
TCTCTTCGTACTGCCGATTGTACCGGCATCGTCCCTTGCGGCGGCGGAGAACAGCGTGTTTTTCATAAAACCGGAAGACAACGCGGGGCTGGCATTTTCAGTCGGTTCGTATGAAAAAAATTCGAGAGAATCGTATATGTTTCTCCCGAACACAGCCGACGCGTCGAACGTCACGGTCAGATACAACGGCACGCTCTCGTCCGTCAGCGGAGCGGGCGTGACCGAATGGAACGCGGACGAAGGATACTTCACGGTCGACACGACAGCGTCGGCGACCGTCACGGCGGGCACGAGAAGACTTTACTTTATGCAGTCGTCCATACCTTCGATGAATATCGTCCTGAACGACGGAGAGTCGATGGACACGATCAACGCTGACAAGGAAGCTAAGATCGGCGCGAAGGTCGCGATCGACGGAACGGAGAACGGAAAATACGACCTCGCCTACACAGATATCCAGATGAAGACGAGGGGCAACACGACGTTCTGGCCCGATAAGAAGCCGTATCAGATCAAGTTCGATAAGAAGCAGGATCTGTTCGGCATGGGCAAGGCGAAGAAATGGATACTCCTCGCGAACTATTACGACGGTACGATGGTCAGAACGAAGGTCTTTTTCGACCTCGCCGACGAGATCGGGCTCGAGTATTCCGGAAAATCGACGTACGTCGACCTCTATATCGACGGAGATTACAGAGGAGTCTATCAGCTGACCGAGAAGGTCGAGATCGGCAGCGCGAGAGTCGACCTCAAGGACGAGTACGGAGTCGTCCTTGAGATGGAGGACAACACGCGAACGGACGTCGCGAACGACATCTTCTTCACGACGAACGAAGCGACCAAGGACATCCTCTACAAGGACTACGTCTACGACTTCGAGGACACCTCGACCCCCGAGAGAGTCGCTAAGATCAACGAGATCAGGGACTACGTCGAGGGATATATAAACGGATTCGAAGAGAAGATTTACGCGAAGGACCCCGACTGGGACGCGATCTCGTCGATGATCGACGTCGATTCCTTCGCGCTCTACTACCTGCTTAACGAGTACGGCGAGCAGGTCGACTGTATGCTCGCCTCCACCTATTTCTATATGGACGGCCCCGGCGACGTGCTCCATTGCGGCCCGGTATGGGACTTCGACAGGATCTGCGGCTTCAACGATCCGATCTCGAAGAACACGGACTTCGTAAAGAACATCAACGACAACACCGACGGCAGAAGATGCGAGTGGTATAAGGAGCTGTTCCGCAACCCCGAGTTCGTCGCAAGAGTCAACGAGCTCTACGAGGACAGAGCTAAGGCGGCGTTCGACACGGCGAAGGTCAACGCGACGATCGACGCGCTCCAGGCGGAGCTGATGCCCTCGCTCAATATGAACCACGTCAAGTGGGTAGTCTTCTACAACAGAAGCTACACCGCGGACGAGCTCGTCTCCACCGGCACGGCGGACAGGATCGCGTACACGACGAACAGCGTCAAGGGCATCCTTGCCAATAAGAAAGCGTATATGGATATCGCCTACTGCAAGACCCTTCCCACGATCTCCCTCACCACCTACAACGAAAAGGGTAAAGAGCAGAAGAACTACACCGGCGGGTGCGCGACGTACGAATCCCCTCTCGCGGGAATGAAGGTCGAGCTGATCGATTCACCCTTCGACGGTCAGGTGATCTACAGAATGAACGTAAACGGAACGCTGACCGACGTCTCCGCAGAGGGCGAGATAAATAAGTCCGCCGACGGGTACTTAAAGGCTAACGGCATATATATCAAGCTCGAAGGAAATATCGCAAACTACGTCAACGTGCAGTACAGGGTCCATATCGGCGGCAGATGGAGCAGCTGGATCTCGAACGGAAGCTTCGCAGGAAGATCGTCCTCGAACAACGGGCAGTACTACGTAGACCGCATCCAGGTCAGACTTACTAAAAAGGCAGACGCCGTTTATGCCGCGGTGAACTATATCGCGGACGGACTTGAGACGGTCACGGAGAACAAGATCGTCGGCAACGCCTACGCGTCGGACTACGCGCCCGAAAAGGAAGGGTACGCCTTCACCGGCTGGTACGCGGACGCGGCGCGCACGACTCCCGTCGAGGAGGGCTTCGTCATCGAGAACAGAGAGTATAACTTCTACGCCGGATTCGAGCGCACCGTAAAGAAGGGCGACGTCAACGGCGACGGCAAAGTCGATATGCGCGACCTGAGAGTGTTCAATAACGCGCTGATCGACGCCGACACCGAATACGTCTTCGCGAACGCCGATATGAACGGCGACGGCTCCATCAATATGAAGGACTCGAAGCTGCTCCGCAACTACCTCGCGGGCGCCATCGACGAAGAAGATCTTTGGTGATACTTGATCCGAAATCCAAAAAAACGGCGATTGTAAATAATCGCCGTTTTTTTGTTGACATTTGACGAAAATGAGCGTATAATAATTGTAATTGTATTTTATACTCAGGAGAAAAAATGAAAAACGCACTTAGAAGAATACTCGCTCTGGTCCTCGTCGCGGTATTCGTTATCCCCGCATTTCCGACCGCGACAGCGGCGGCTCTGACGGAGAGTTACTTTTACATGACCCCCGAGGACAACGCGGCGCTTCCTTTCGCCGTCGCGTCCTATGAGAAGGGCAGCACAAAATCGTATCTGTTCCTTCCGAACAGCCTCGAGGACTCAGTCGTGACGGTAAGGTCGTCAGTCCCGCTCACCTCAGCGTCCGGCGACGCGCTCGTCTCCTGGGACGGGGATGAAGGGACTTTCACAGTCGACACTTCCGTTTCAGACCGCGTCTCGGTCAACAGCAAAACCGTAATATTTATGAGGGCGTCTCTTCCGTCGGTCAGCGTTACGATCGACGAGGGCGCGTCTCTGAGCACAATTCACAACGACAAGAACGCGAAGATCGGAGCGACGGTCCGTATCGACGGAACGGAGAACGGAGCGTACGATCTCCCCGAGACCGCGATCCAGATCAAGACCCGCGGCTACACCTCGTTCCTCGCGCCCAAGAAGCCGTATCAGATAAAGTTCGACAAGAAGCAGGATCTGTTCGGCATGGGCAAGGCGAAAAAGTGGATACTCCTCGCAAACTATTACGACGGAACGATGATCAGAACGAAGACCTTCTTCGACCTCGCCGACGAGATCGGCATGGACTACGTGTCGAAATCCGTCTTCGTCGACCTCTATATCGACGGCGACTATATGGGAGTCTATCAGCTGATCGAAAAGATCGAGGTCGGAAGCACGAGAGTCGATCTTAAGGACGAGGAGGGCGTCATCCTCGAGATGGAGTGCAACCCGAGGCTCGAGGCGGACGACATCAACTTCATCTCGGAAACTACGGGTAAAGCGTTCGTATACAAGGACTACGTCTACGATTTCGAGGACGAGTCCACCCCCGAAAAGGCGGCGAGGATCGCTGAGATAAAAACGATGATCGAGGGAAAGATCAACGCCTTCGAGGCGGCGATATACTCAGACGACCCGGACTGGGATACGATCTCCTCGATGATCGACGTCGATTCGTTCATCAAGTATTTTTTCCTCAACGAGTACGGCGAGCAGGTCGACTGCACCTTCTCGAGCACGTATTTCTATATCGACGGCGCCGACGACGTTATCCACTGCGGGCCGCTGTGGGACTTCGACCGCTGCTGCGGCTTCAGCTACGTCATGGGCGGCGATACGGACTTTATGAAGAATATCGTCGAGAACACGGACTCTTACAGAGTGGACTGGTTCAAGGAGCTCTTCAGAAATCCCGCGTTCGTCAAGAGAGCGGGCGAGATCTACGACGAGACGGTAAAAGCCGCGTTCGACGCCGGCAAGGTGACCGCCGCGATAGACGCGTATCAGGCGCCTCTGATGCCGTCTCTTCTGATGAACCACGTCAAGTGGGTCGTCTTCTACAACAACGACCACACCGCAGACTATTTCAGGGAAGACGTCGGCGAGCAGATCGCATATACGACGAACAGCGTCAAGAATTTCCTTATCGAAAAGAAGCCTTATCTCGACGCCGCTTACGGAGCCGAGATCCCGACAGTCCTCTTTACGACGTACACGACGGTCGGCAACGCGAGAAAGACGTATTCCGGCGGCGAGACGTCGCCTCAGGGAGCTGTCGGCGGACTGAAAGTTGAGCTTGCGGACTCGATCTTTGACGGCGGGCTCATCTACAGAATGAACTGTAACGGAGAGCTAACAGACGTCTCCGCCGAGGGCGAGATAAACCACGCGGGCGAAAGATACACGCGCGCCAGAGGCATTTACATAAAACCCGAGGGCAACCTTGCAAACTATATCACGGTGCAGTACAGAATAAAGTATAACGGCGTATGGGGCGAGTGGATCGAAAACGGGCACTACGCCGGAGTGCCGAACAACTCCTACGTCGAGCAGATCCAGATGCGCCTTCTGAAAAAGAAGGACGTCGAATACTCCTCGGTAAACTACGTCGCCGAGGAACTCGATACCGTGACGGAGCGCGGAGTCGTCGGGAACGTCTTCGAAGCGGACTTCGTTCCCGAAAAACCCGGTTACACTTTTACCGGCTGGTACACTGACGCCGCACGCACGGTACCCGCTGAGAGCGGGTTCGTGCTTGAGAACGAGAGCTATACGCTCTATGCGGGCTTTGAAAAGACCGCCGACGTTCCGGGCGACGTCAACGGAGACGGTGTCGTCAACGTAAAGGACCTCTCCATGCTCAGAGCCTACATCGCGGGACTTATCCCGACGAACGTCATGAGAGGCGACGTCAACGGCGACGGCGCGGTCACCATCAAGGACGTCAAAGCTCTCAAAGAACTCATCGCTTCGTAAGGATACCGTATAAACAACAAACCGACGGCACCGCCGTCGGTTTATTTGTTCCAGAACTTTTCGAGATACACCGAGAGTGAGTGCGGGTCTCCGGTGTAGTGGAGTCCTCTCCAGTGTGAGGGGAGGAGTTTTATTATATTCGGGTCGCGGTAGCGCTCGTCGATCAGGACGACGACTCCGCGGTCGTTCTCGCTCCTGATGACCCTGCCAGCCGCCTGAGCGGTCTTTATCATAGCGGGGTAGAGGTAGGCGAAGTTGTAGCCGTCCTCGCGCGTGCGGTCGAAGTATTCCTTCAGTATATTGAGCTCCGAGGATAGGCTCGGAAGCCCGATACCGACGAGGACTGCGCCGATGAGCTTTTCGTCGGGCAGGTCGATGCCCTCCGAGAAGACTCCGCCGAGAACGCAGAAGCCGACGAGCGTCTCGTCCGTCTTTTCGTTCTCGAAGAACGAGAGAAATTTCTTCCTCGCGTCGATCGACATCCCCTGCTTCTGCACGACTGCGGCGACTCCCTTCGGAGCGATGAGTCGGAAAGAATCGAAGACCGTCGTCATATATTTGTACGACGGGAAATACACGATATAGTGGCCGCGCTTCGCACCGATCGCGGCGAGGATCATCTCTGCGACCTCCTCAGCGGTCTCGCGGCGGGAGAGATACTTTGTCGACACCGTGTCCACCGCGGCGATGCAGAGGTTTTCAGCGGGATAGGGGGATTCGAGCTCGAGCGTCGCGGCGTCGGGCGATCCCGTGATCTCGGCGTAGTAGCCGATGGGCTCCATGGTGGCGGAGAAGAGAACGGTCGATACCGCGCCTCTCATAGCCGTATCGAGTATCGACGAGGGGTCGAGGCACATCGATCTGACTGTCAGCGCGTCACCGTTCAGCTCCGCGTAAAAGACGAAATGCTCGTCGAAGTATTCCGCGCTCTTCGCAAGGTCTGAGCAGTCGGACGAGAGCGCTTCCGCGCCGGATACGACGACCTCGTCGTCGACGCTTGCCGTCGCTCTCGACGCCTCTCGGCAGAACGCCTCGGCGGCTTTGAGGAGTTTTTCCGGAATCTTGTCCGCGATATAGTGACCGATCTTCACGTCTCCCGCCTGCTCCGATTCCTCGAGGCAGAGCTTTTCTATATAGTCGAGGGCGTTTATCAGCCCCTCGCATCTTCCGTACAGTTCGCCCGTTGGGGCGGGCGACTCTGCCGCCGCGCGCATCAGTTTTTCAACGTCCGCTCTGACGATGGACGCGGAAAACGCGTCTCTCGTTCTGTCTGGCAGGTTGTGCGCTTCGTCGATGAGGAAGGCGTATTTTAAATCCCCCTCGGCGAAATATCTTCTGAATCTGACCCTCGGGTCGATGGCGTAGTTGTAGTCGCAGATAACTATCTGACAGTATTCGGACAGGTCGAGTGAGAGCTCGTATGGGCAGAGAAAATATTTTTCGGCAACTGCATAAATTTCCGCTTTCCCGTAGATACCGCCGTCCGAGAGCAGTTCTCTCAGCGCGTCGTCGCGCCGCTCGTTATAATCCTTTCCGTCGTGCGCAGCGAGCCGCGGGCATTCGCGCGAACATCGTTCGACGAAGAAGTCGTTCTTTTTGTCGTTTGAAGGGCAGACGCGCTCCTTCGCCGTGACCGTCACCGCCCGAAGGTCGGGAACGTGACGGCGCATAGCCTCTGCGGTCTTCGCCGCCGCAATGCCGGTCACAGTCTTTGCCGTCAGGTAAAACGCCTTCTCAATAGTCCCGTCGCCTATAGCGCGGACTGCGGGGAAGAGCGCGGAGACCGTCTTTCCGATCCCGGTAGGAGCTGAGACGATGAGGCGGCGCCCTTTTTTTATCGCTCTGTACGCTTCCTTTATAAAATCCCTCTGGCCGTCTCTGATCGTCGGGTAAGGGAACGGCATCTTTTCGATATCGCGCCGTCCGTCCGTCTCGAATCTCTTTTTGACAATTGCAAATAACGACGCGCGCCCGATCAGCGCGTCGACCGTCCTCGTAAGAAGAGCGATATCCGGCGAGAGATCGAAATGCTTCGTCCCGTTGTCGCCGGAAAAGGTCAGCTTCAGCGTGACGCTCTCCCGCTTCTTGCCCTTGCAGACGAGAAACGCGCAGACGTAAGACTTCGCGAGGAAAACGGGGTCGGAGTAGGGGTTCGTCTTCGGAGAAACTTTTCTCACCGGTTTTATCATCTCGACGATACACTCGTCGGCAAAGGTGTAGATCCCGTCCGGCTCGCCCGTCACGATGAACGTCTCCCCGTGTTTTATGGTCTTGTATAAAAAGGAGCTGAAAACGTCGGGATCGCCGTAGGACTCTGACGACGGAGCGGCGCCGGCGATATCTTGGCGCGCTCTCGACCTTGCGAACTTCGCAAGCTCTTCGGCAGTCAGTACTATTTCGCCGTTTTCCGTTAGAGTGATCTTCACGTTTTCCTCCTTTCCCGAATAAATCGCGCGGGGTGTTGACATAAAATCAAAAACGGTGGTATACTATAATAAATCAATTATGAAATGCGGGTTACGATATGATCCTTGATAAAAAAACGTGCGCCGTCTCGTACAGATGCCCGTCGTGCGGGCAGACGGTGAAGAGTATGATAGGCGCGTTCACGCTGAGCGCGGGTCTGATGAAGCTGAAGTGTCCGTGCGGCGGAAGCAGTATGACGATAGAGCGGAAGAAGGACGGGAAGATCAGACTGACCGTACCCTGCTTCCTCTGCCCGAGGCCCCACATTTACACGGTCACGGACTCGATCTTCTTCGGACGCGAGGTCTTCGCTTACCCCTGCTCCTATACCGGAGTCGATATAGCGTTTTCGGGCAAGCTTGAAGAGGTCGAAAAGGCTGTCGAGGAGTCCGACCTCGTGCTCGAGGAGATGTTCGGCGACGCGGCGGTCGACGAGATCTCGTGCGCCGACAAAGACGGAGTCTTCGACGACCCTCAGATACTCGATATCGTCCTCTACGTCGTAGACGACCTTGCGGACGAGGGGAAGATACACTGCGATTGCGGCCCAGACGGAGATTACGAGGTCTCGCTCTCGGGCGAGAACGTGACCGTCAGATGCAAAAAGTGCGGTAAGAGCGCAGATATCCCGGCCGGCAGTACCCTCGCTGCGAACGCTTTTCTTCACTGCGACGAGATAACACTCACCTGATTCACAAAATACGGTCCTCTTCATAGAATGATATCAGAGTGCCTGAGCGCACTCCGTATAAAAATGAAAGGACCGCGCCGGTCGACCGGCGCAAAATAAAATGAACTGTCTTTGCAATCTTTTCGATAACGAGGTCGTCTGGCTCGTTATAATCGCTCTTCTCATCCTCAACTCAACTTGCAACGGCTGCGGCGCAAACCGCGCTTTCGGCGGCTGCGGATGCAACGGCTGACATAGAGAGCATAAACTCGCGGCGCAAATCTTCGGATTTGCGCCGTTCTTTTTGTCCCGCCCCGCGTTACTCTATTTCGTCAGCTTCTGCCGTCTGATATCCGTTCCCTTGAACAGAAGCGGCGTGAATTCTCCGAACATACGGCTCGTTATTCTGTCGGCGTAGGTCTCGCGAAGCTCGTCGTACGTGAGATTCGTATTGATTATGGTCGAGCCGCCGCCGTTTATTCTCGTGTTGATGAGATTGTAAAGGCACGACACCGTGAACTGATTGATCACCTCGCATCCGAGGTCGTCGATTATCAGAAGGTCGCATTTGTAGTATCTGTCCGAGAGCTCGTCGTCCGTCATCTCTCTTCTGAATCTCTCCGATTCGAAGTCGGAGAGGATGCCGTCGATCGTGTCGTAGACCACGCGGAATCCCTTGTCGATGACGACTTTTGCGACAGACGTCGAAAGATGGGTCTTGCCGAGTCCCGTCGCGCCGAGCAGAATGAAATTCTTCGGAAAATCGGGAGAGAAGTTCTCCGCGAAGTCGCGCAGAGTTTTGAGATTGTGCTCTGCGGCGGCGCGCGCGTCCCCCTGATAATAGGAGAGATCGAACGTGTCGAAGCCCTGAGTCTTCGCGAGCTTGCCGATGCCCGAGTCCTCGAGCGCGGCGAGAGCGACTTCCTTCTTCAGACAGTCGCACACCTTCGTCCCGATAAAGCCCGTGTCGGAGCATTTCGGGCATTCGAAACGGATCTCCGCGTAGTCCGCGGGGTAACCCGCCTTCGCCAGAAGCTCCGCTTTTTTCTCTCTGATCTCTTTGTTCCGTCTCTTCAGCTCCGCCATCTTTTCGTCGACGTCCTTGCCGGAAAGGATCGCGTTCAGCACGTTGACAGAGGTCGATCTGAGCTCGTCGTCGATCTCCTTCACGCCCGGTACAGCACTTTCCAGCTCAATGCGGCGTTTGTCGAAATCGCTTTCCGCGCGGCGTCTTTTTTCTGCGAATTTTTCAAGTACCTCTGCGGTTTTGCTGTTTCTCATACCGATAAACCTCGCAATTTATTTTTTGTCTGAATACGAGCGCTGAAGCGCCGCCTCGAAGAAATCCTTCGTGTCGAAGCTGCCGCCCTCGTTCTGCCCCGCCTTCTTTTTGCCGCGGACCGTCGGATTCGCCTTTCTGTACTTCTCCGACGCGCGATCCGCTTCCTCCGGCGTTTTGATGCTCTGTTCGTACCAGTTGGAAATGACCTTGTGCATATATTTTATATTCGGCTCGGACGTGTTGGATACCGTGATCTCATACGCTTTGTTCAGCATCTCGTCCGACACGTTCCATTCCGTCCACGCGCCGACCGCTTCCTTTTCCTTCGCGGTCAGCGTGCGGCTTCCCAGACCGAACATACGCCGTATTTTTCCCTCCGTCGAGCGTACGGACTCTATCCTCTCGTAGTAGCTCTCGAGCTCCGCGTATTCCGTGATGCCGTCGGCGACGAGGTTTTCCGCCGCCTTCTTGATATAGTGCATATTCGTCTTCCCCTGCGCGGCGCAGTGTGAGCAGAGGAGCATAATATACTCGGGGGAGAGCTTCAGATAATCGTTCAGAGCGACTATGACTCCGCTCTCGCGCGGGCTCAGGATGCGCCCGAGAATGTCGTGGCACTCGTCGATGAGGGGACTTAGTTCCTTATTCTTTTCAAGCTTGATATTGACTTCGTCTTCGTTGTAGAACGGCACGCCGTAGGATGCGAGCGCGATCTGTATCTTCCTTTCCTTCACCTCTTCGGAGACTGTCTTCGGCTCTTCTTTCTTCTTCGTCTTCGCGCTCTGCGAGCGAAGCCCCGTCACCGAGATCGCACCTCTCTCCTTCCAGAACGTAAGGGAGGCTTTGACCTCGTCCTTCGTCACTCCTGCGGTTTCGGCGATCTCCTCCGCGGTCTGATCCTGCGCGGCGAGAGCGGCGACGAGCACCTTCAAGTCGACCTCTCCCACGTCCTTTATGTTTTCTATGACCTGATTCCCCGGAAGGGTTATGATCCTGTCTTTGTATTTCGGACTTATCTTCATTTTCAGCTCCGTGAATAATACAAAATTCGTCGTTTTCGACGTAGCGTTCGCCTAAAATCCGATAGGCATATGCAGAAGTTTTCTACAGGATGTAGAAAACCTTGTAGAAAAGTCCGCACGCGGACTTGAACCGTCAATGATTTCGGTATACTGCGGTTTTAGACGGAGTGATAAGTATCTTTGCCGTTCGGAGGTCGGACGGTCGGATCTTTAGACGGTTGAAGTTAAATATAGATGTCGAATTCTATTTAGGTGCGTGTCGCGTTAACAGATCGCACCGGTATTTGTTATGATCTTCAGCCCGTTCAAACGGTATATATGCCGTCCGTTCCGTCCCGTCTCGCGGCGGCGGCGCTCTCGTCGGAGGCGTACGCGTTCAGGTAATCGTTTGCCCTGACCCCCGCGAGATATTCATAGTATGCCTGCGCTCCGATCATCGCTCCGTTGTCTCCGCAAAGGGAGATCGGCGGAACGAATAGCTCCGCTCCGAGGCGCGAGACGGTCGCGGCGACGGCGCGCCTCAGATGGGTGTTCGCGGCGACGCCCCCCGCCAGAACTATCTTCCGGTAACCCGTGCGGCGTACCGCCTCTTCGAGTTTGGACGTTATCCCGTCCGTCACCGCCCTCGTAAATCCTGCGGCGACCGTCTCCCTGAAGTCTTCGGGAAGGTCGTCCTTGTCGGAAAGACCCGCCTTCTGCCGCTCCGTGTTTATCATATTCAGCGCGAACGTCTTCAGTCCGCTGAAAGAAAAGTCAAGAGTTTCGTCCGCGATCGCCGGGGACGGGAATTTTACGCTGCCGTGATCTTTCCCTCCGTCAAAACCCTTCGCCGCGAGGCGGTCCATTGCGGCGCCTCCGGGGTAGGGAAGCCCCATGATCCTGCCGACCTTGTCGAACGCCTCTCCCGCCGCGTCGTCGCGGGTCGCGCCGAGCTCCGTGAATCCGGTCGGCGTGTCCACGCCGTAGAGGGAAGTGTGTCCTCCGGAGACAACGAGCGCGAGAAAAGGGGCTTCGAGCGAGTCCGACGTGAAGTACGCCGCCGCGGTGTGACCCTTGATGTGGTCGACGGGTATCAGCGGTACGCCGAGCGACGACGCGAGAGATTTCGCAAAGCTGACTCCCACGAGAAGGGAGCCGATCAGCCCCGGCGCGTAAGTCACTCCTACGGCGTCGATGTCGGAAAGTGCGATTCCCGCCACCTTTACCGCCTCGCCGACGACGCGGCTGACCGCGTCTATATGCGCGCGGCTTGCGATCTCGGGGACGACTCCCCCGTAGAGCGCGTGAGTCGCTATCTGTGAATATACGGTGTTTGAAAGGATGCGGCGACGCCCCTGTGCCATTTCAACTACGGCGCAGGCGGTCTCGTCGCACGAGCTCTCTATTGCAAGAATTATCATTTGATATCTCCGGTCTTTGTCAGTTTGCCGTGTCCTCCGGCAGTTCAATGAGGCCGTCGAGCATACCCGTCGCCTCCGCCCACTTCTTGTTGCAGATGCTGTAAAGGTACGAGGCGCCGTCGTCGTAGACGATATAGTCGACTGAGAAGAATATGCCGGGATAGTCCTCGGAGTAGAATTTCAAGGTGTAGGTATATTTCGAGTCGTCGAGCCGCCCCGCGGAATCTTTACCGTTCGCGATCCTGTCGATCAGCGAACCGATCAGCGCACGGTCGTCGGTGTCAGACACGAAGCTCACGGTCTCGTCCTCCTCGCAGACGTAGCAGCGGGAGAATGCGATCTCGGTGAAATCGGGAAGTTCGATACCGTCTCCGTAGTAAACGGACGTCGCGTTTCCCGCGTACTCCTCAGTCAACCAGTCCTCTTTCGGTATCGCTTTTCCGTCGAGGTCGAGAAGCTGATAGAGGTCGAAGTATTTGTCCCTCACCGCGCATTTCTTCCCTGCGTTGCAGGGCTGGAATCCCATGGGAGCGGGGGTATACGACGCGCCGTCCTCAGACGTTATCTTTCCGTCGGCGTACGTGAATTCGGGATAGCTCTCCTCACCGCCGGAGCCGCACGATATGAGCATCAGCGACGAGACGAGAAGAGATAATAACAGAATTATGCCAAGTGATCTTTTCATTTCAATAACCGAATTTTCCCGAGAGACTGTCGTCGTTTTCTATCCAGTCGGATACGTTGTAAACGGTGAAGTTCTCCTTGTCCTCTCTGACGACGACGCTCTCGATCCCGGCGTTGATGACCATCCTCTTGCACATCATGCAGGAGCAGGTGTTCGGCATGATCGCTCCGTCCTTCGGATCGGTACAGCACATATACAGGGTCGAGCCGATCATGCGGTCGCGCTCCGCGGCGATGATCGCGTTCGCCTCGGCGTGAACGCTGCGGCACATCTCGTACCTCTCTCCTCTCGGAATGCCCATCTTGTCTCTCGCACAGTATTTCAGATCGTTGCAGTTGAGCCTTCCGCGCGGCGCGCCGTTGTAGCCCGTCGAGACGATCACGTCGTTCTTTACGATGATCGCTCCGAAACGCCGTCTGAGGCAGGTACTCCTTTCAGAGACTGTCTCGGCGATGTCGAGATAATAATTGACCTTGCTGACGCGATCCATATAAAACTCCTTATATACTTTATCATATAATTATCTATTTTATTATACGACATTTGGATTTATAAATCAAGATGAAAAACGAAAAAGCGGCAGGCGTTTCGCCTGCCGCTTAAATTCGGAAGATTATTTGATGAGCTGATTCTCGTTCTCGTCGGGATCTTCTTTTTCGTTCTTCTTTCTCGAAAGAATGAAGTTCGTGATGATACCGAGGATGAGAGCTACGGCGATGTTCGTGATCTTGATCGGGCCGATCTTGAGAGCCATGCCGCCGATGCCCGCGATGAAGATGACAGCCGCCGTGAAGAGGTTGCGGTTCTTGTTGAAGTCGACCTTCTGTACCATCTTGAGACCGGATACCGCGATGAAGCCGTAGAGGGTCATGCAGACGCCGCCCATGACGCACGAGGGTATCGTTGCGAGGAACGTTGTGAAGGGAGCGACGAACGCCGCGAGGATAGCGATGATAGCCGTTGTGAGGATCGTGACGACGGATGCGTTTCCGGAGATCGCAACGCAGCCGATGGATTCGCCGTAAGTCGTGTTCGGGCAGCCGCCGAAGAACGCGCCTGCGATCGAGCCTACGCCGTCGCCGAGAAGAGTTCTGTGAAGACCGGGATCCTCAAGAAGGTCTTTGTCGATGATGGAGGAGATGTTCTTGTGGTCTGCAAGGTGCTCCGCAAATACTACGAACGCTACGGGAACGTATGCGACAGCGAGTGTTGCGATGTACTTGCCGTTGACAGCAGCGAAGCCGCCGTCAAACGCCTTGAGGAACGTGAAGTCGGGAAGCCACTTCATATCGGAGAAGAGTTCGAAGTTGATGACCTTGAGAGCTTCGTTGTTCGTCGCGTTTCCGATGACCGTGAAGATCGTCGCTACGATGTAGCCTGCCGCGATACCGATGATGAAGGGGATCATCTTTGTCATTTTCTTTCCGTAAACGGAGCAGATCATTACTACGCAAAGAGTTACGAGCGCGCATACGAGGGAGACCCAACCTGCGGCGTTCATTTCCCAGCCGTCGCCTGCGACAGCGCCTTTGACCGCGTCGCCTACTGCGTTTCCCGCGAGGGACAGACCGATGAGAGCGACCGTGGGGCCGATTACGACGGGAGGCATAAGCTTGTTGATCCAGCCGGAACCTGCGAGCTTAACTACGAGCGCGATGATAACGTATACGAGACCTGCCATGCATGCGCCGATGAGGATGCCTGCATAACCGCCTGC